>JALYZH010000195.1 GCA_030948945.1 Gemmatimonadota bacterium
TACACCGAGCTCGAGCTGGACGATCAATACAACATCGTCATTCTCGAGGACGGGATCCCCAAGCCGGTTCTATCCGGCGGTGAAGAAGATCTGGCAAACCTGGTGCTCCGACTCGCCATTTCCCAGATGATCGCCGAGCGCGCTGGACAGAGCTTCTCGCTCCTCATTCTGGACGAAGTTTTCGGATCGCTCGACGAAGCGCGACGCTTCAACGTCGTGGAGCTGTTGCGTGGGCTGCAGGACCGGTTCGAGCAGGTAATCCTCATCACGCACATTGAGCCCGTGCGCGAGGGATTGGACCGCGTGATCAGCGTGAGCTACGATCCGGATCACGGCTGTTCGGTCGTCACGCAGACGGAAACCGAAAATGTGGGCTTCGGCGAAGAGCGAGAGCCCCCCGCAGCCGATGGATCTCCAAGAGGCAGGCGAGCGTTGAGAGAGGACTACGTGGAAAGTACTGAAGCCGGTGCGGGGGCCGCGACCTGATGGCGTTCGCCCGCAACTGGAGGCACGCGTGGGTGTCGGAGACGCCCGAGCGCGTCAGCACCGTCGAGATTCCCTCGCTCAACGCTGTGTTCAGCGAAGCTTTCACCGAGCGCTACCGTAAGGACGGAATGGTCGGTGTCCGGGTTCCACACCTTAACCCCGCGGTGTGGAGATTCGCGATCACTGATGCCGAAGCTGGCGCGATGATCTGGCGCAACGCACGGGATGGGATCGCGGCGTTCAACATGGTGCACCGCTCCGGCGTCGAGGGGTGGATGGGACCCCTGGCAGTGCATCCGGACTATCAGGGACAGGGCATCGGAAAGATGATTGTGTCCTCCGGCATCGAATGGCTGAAGAAGGATGGCGCCAAGGTGATCGGCCTGGAGACGATGCCGCGGACGATGGACAACGTCGGATTCTACTCGGCGCTGGGGTTCAATCCGGGACATCTCACCGTCACGGTTACTCTGGAAGCAGTGCGCGCCGGACTTCAGGCCACGGCAATCTCGACGCTCAATCCACACGAACGCGAGCTGGCATTGAGGCAATGCCGCCACCTGATGAACCAGCTCGCGCCCGGATACGACTATACGCGTGAGATCATTCTGACGGCGCAGCACCAGCTCGGCGACACGCTGTTCGTGCGCAAGGGAAACGAGATCCTGTCGTTCGCCGTTTGCCACTCGGTTCCTCTTGTCGAGGGGCGGGCGACGGAGGAAATCCGCGTCCTAAAGATGGTGGCCAGAACCGAGGCGGATTTCGATCAGCTTGCGACGCAGCTGTGCGCGCACGCCCGGGTGAAAGGCTCCAAGCGCGTGGCGATCAGAGTGCAGGGGCAGTACGGCGACGTTTACCGCCGCCTGATGTCGCGTGGCGCACGAGTGAGGTGGACCGATCTCCGCATGTCGTTGCACGAGTATGCGGAACCGCGGCCCGCCAACGACGGGATCGTCTTGTCGAACTGGGAGATTTGAGCGCGCTTGCGGCATCTGCGGGTTTCTCCGCAGCACAAGTCGGCAGTCCAATCACTAGTTAGGCAGACAACCGACGCTTTCTATTTCACTCACGCGGTCTTGTATTTCTCCGCAGAGCGCCAAGATCTCCCGGAAGGATCTTGCACCTCCCAGAACCTCCAGCCGTTCTCGGTCGGCCGATTTGAACCAGTGCTTCGAATCACGGCAACGGCCGCCTTTGATAGAGACTCGTAAGCGCGCCCATTCCACAACACTCGACCATTCTCTATCGTAGCCAGAAACTCTTGACCCCTATACCGCGCACGTAACCTTGACCCGTGGGGAATGCTTCCAACATGGCTTATTAGGGCACCTTTTCCGTTGTCGCTCGCGTCTCTCAATGGCGTAGCGAGCGCTTCAAAGTCGTTGAGAACACGAGTGATCACATCGTTTGGTTCCCGTTCCTCGAACGGACGGGCGAGCGCAGCCAATCTTTGGTAGACTTCGCTTGAAACTTCAATTGTGGGCATCGATAGCTCCATTGTTAAGGTTGTTTAACTTCCTTAACAGTATGCTTAACCCGAGATTTGTCAAGAGCCGCCATTTCTGGACAGCGCCGCATAGCCTAGGAGCGGCCAGAGAATTCTTGATCTTTCCGGCTATGTACCCTAAATTGACTACACCTATATCCCCCCTGTGGCTTCGGCCCAGGGTGCGAGGCCGCCGAGAGGCGGCCTTTGCTTTTGTCGGAGGCTCCTTGCGCACCTTCGTTTACGTAGACGCCTTCAACCTCTACTATGGGTGCCTGCGAAAGACGCCCTACCGCTGGTTAGATCTCGACACGTTTTGTCGAATCCTACTGCCCAAGAACGACATCCGACGGATCAAGTATTTCACCGCGCGAGTGGGGGTTCGCCCAGGAGACCCAGACCAGCCCCTGAGGCAGCAGCTGTACCTTCGAGCAATCGCAACGATTCCGCGCTACGAGATTCACATTGGTCATTATCTAAGTAATGAAGTATAAATGCCTCTCGTAAACCCACCCAAGAATGGCGCTCGTTTCGCTCAAGTCTTGAAGACAGAAGAGAAGGGTTCCGACGTAAATCTTGCCACGCATCTGATTAGCGACGCCTACGAAAACGCATTTGATATTGCCGTTCTCATTTCGAACGATTCTGACCTGTTAGGTCCCGTAAACCTCGTGAAGGACCGCCTAAAAAAGAAAGTCGGGATCCTGAATCCGCAAAAGCACCCTGCTTTCGTTCTCAGAAATGCCGCTACTTTCTTCAAGCAGATTCGAAAGAGCGCGCTAGCGAAGTCGCAGTTTCCAGACGTAATGGCAGATACACACGGCACATTCCATAAGCCACCTTCTTGGTAATTGCGTGCTGCCTAACGAACGTAGCAGCAGAGGGCCATGGGAAAGTCGCTAGGTATTTCATGCGTGGAGTAGAAATCGCGCAGCTGAACTAAGGTTAGGCAGACGGATAATGGCAAGCAAACTATCGATTTCTGAACAACTCACGTTCTCAACGGTGAGGCTGGAATGCCGTCTTAGAGATGGCACAATCAGTACGGGATCTGGTTTCTTCTTTAGGTGTTGCGACGATGGCAAGCAACACATTCCCGTAATCGTCACAAACCGACACGTTGTGGCGGGCGCAGTGAGCGGCCGCTTTCATCTGCACCAGAAGGATCAATCGGGCGACCCGATTGCCGGCAAACATCAGGGATATGAGCTATCAGATTTCGAATCGCGCTGGTTTGGTCATCCGAATTCCGACGTCGACCTATGCGCGATGCCGATC
>JALYZH010000203.1 GCA_030948945.1 Gemmatimonadota bacterium
CCTGTCTTCGCGGCGTATCAAGGCTCCGTTGGCCGCCCTCCACTCGGCTTCTTCAACGCCGGGTTCGCGAAGCTGCGCGAATTGTCGGCCAGCTACAACCTCCCCGAAGGATTCGCGTCGCGCCTGCTGGGAGCATCCAACGCGTCTCTCACTGCAGCGTGGCGCAACGTCAGTCTGCTCTATCAGGCGCAGAAGACCATCTACGGCGCCAAGATCTACGATCCGGAGCAGCGTCCGCCAGGAGCCGAAACGGCCGCGCGGTTCCAGACCACACTTCCGCCCGCGTCGCAGATCGTTTTCACGGCACGTCTCGCTTTCTAATACAATCGACCGACCCTGCGCCACCTTCATATCAAGGATCAACTCATGATCAATCGATTCAATGGGCGTCGCTGGCTGCGAGTGTGCAATGGCGCGCTTGCGCTCGTCACCTTTCAGCTGCTGCAGGCCTGTCACGGAATTCTCGACGTTTCGCTTCCGGGCAAGGTGCCGGGGTCGGCGCTCGGGAGTCCGGGACTCGCAACGACGATGGTCAAAGGTGCACAGGCCGATTTCGAGTGCGCCTTCACCGAATACGTACACGACACCGGTCTCTGGTCCAACGAGCTGCTCAATAGCTCCGCGAACGGAGAAGTCGTCGGATGGGGCGCCCGTCTTTCCACCTATGACAACGGCATCCTGCCCTGTCAGTCAGCAGCGGCTACGCTCGGCAACTACGCTGTTTACCTTCCGCTCCAGACTGCGCGAGTGCAGGCCGAGAACGCCATCACCTCGCTCGACGGCTTCACGGATACGGACGTTCCTACCCGCGCGAGTCTTACCGCCAATGCGCTGGTATACGCTGGCTTCACGTACACGCTCCTCGGTGAAGCGTATTGTCAGGTGGCAACGGGCCCGACGGATCCTCTCATTGCGCCGGCGGCCGCGCTCGCAATCGCGGAGACGCGGTTCACTCGCGCGATCACGCTGGCAACAACGCTGAACGATGCTACGCTGCTCAACGCGGCACGCATTGGTCGAGCCCGGGTGAGGCTGGATCTCAAGAACACGACTGGCGCGGCGGACGACGCACGACTCGTTACGCCTTCCAGCTTTGTGTTCAACGCGACCTACTCGACGCAGCCAGTCCGACGCTACAACACCACCGTCGCGTCCGGGACGATAAACGCACACGAGTCCATCGCACCGGAATACCGCGGTCTCACCGTTGGTGCGGTTCCTGACTCGCGCGTGCCTGTCATCAAAGACCCGACGCGCGTGAACGGGCAAGACGGCGTCACGCCGCTGTGGATTCAGAAGAAATACACGGCTCTCGATTCGCCGCTGCCACTGGCGACCTGGGACGAAGCGCAGCTCATCCTGGCGGAGGCCGACCCGGCAAGCGCGGTCGCGGCGATCAATGCGGTACGTGCCAAGTACAACCTGCCCGCCTATGCAGGCACGGGCACGCTGGCCGACATCCAGGAAGAGCGCCGTCGGACGCTGTTTCTCGACGGACACCGCATCGGCGACATGCTACGTTTTGGGATTCCTTTCCCGACGGGCAAGAACCAGAAAGGCGTGCCGTACGGCACCCTGACTTGTCTACCGCTTCCATCTTCGGAAACGAGTGGTCGCACTTAGGCGGTCACGGCTGAGCGCCGAAGTGGCCGGCAGGAGTCCGACAGTATCTATTCCATTTCATGCTTGAGTCGCGCGCGATCGCGGCACTCACCGCCGGTACCTGCCTGGTGCTGGCGGCGTGCGCGTCCGACGGGAAGACGGCCGGCGGCTCGTGCATCGCGCCGGCGAATCCAGGAGGCGGGTGGGATTTCAGCTGTCGCGCGGTGTCTCAGGCGTTGGGTACCAGTGCGCCGGGTGGTGAGGTGCTCCGCGTCGTCAACATTCCGGGTGAGGGTGGCGGCCTCGCCTTCAAGAGCATCCGCGCCAGGGCGCGCGACGTTGATCCGGTGATTGTCGCCGCCAGCCCCTCGACGCTGCTAGGTCTCGCGCAGCATCGCTACGGCGAGAACTCAGAGCATGATGTTCGCTGGATCGCCGCGGTGGATGCCGAGCCAAGTATCATCGCAGTCAGCTCACGCGCGCCCTGGCGCAGTCTCTCCCAGTTCATCACTGCGTGGCGCGCGCATCCGGACTCGGTGATCATCGGCGGCACCAGCGGAGTGGGTGGCCAGGATCACATGAAGATGCTGCTGCTCGCGCGGGCGGCGGGACTGGACGTCCGGCGGGTTCGTTATCAGCCGGTGACCAGTGCCGCTGAAGCGATCGCAATGGTTAACGCAGGCTCGCTCCAGGTATTTCCGGCCGAGTTGTCCAAGATGCTCCCGCAGGTAGAGCGAAAGGAGCTGCGCGTGCTTGCGGTGCTCGACGAGCGGCGTGCACAGGGGCTGCTTGCAAATGTGCCGACGGCGCGCGAACAGGGCCTGGACGTCGTCTTTGTGGTGTGGCGAGGCTTTTACGCCCCGCGTGGTCTCGACGAGAGCGCCTACCAGCAGTGGGTCGAGAGCCTTCGTACCATGAGCGCGTCACCCGCGTGGAAAGGAATGCTCAACCGGAACGGGCTCACACCGTTCTTTCTCGGAGGCAAGGAGTTCGAGAGTTTCGTGACGGAGCAGACGGCCGCGTACCGCAATGTCTCGAGGGACATAGGAATCGTTCAATGACCAACGTACTGAGACCTCACGTACCCGTCATTGATCGTGCTTCCCGTCCGAATGAGGTAGCTATGACGACGAAACCGCGGATCGGTGCGGTGCTTCGCGTCGCGAGTGGCAACTTCCTCGAGATGTACGACTTCATGGTCTATGGCTACTACGCGGGCTACATCGGGAAGGCTTTCTTTCCGGCGGCCAGTGAATTCGCCTCGTTGATGTTTTCGCTGATGACTTTCGGCGCCGGATACCTCATGCGCCCCCTCGGTGCCATCGTGCTCGGCGCCTACATCGACCGAAAGGGGCGCCGGAAGGGGCTGATCGTCACACTCGGATTGATGGCGGTGGGCACCTTGACCATCGCTGCGACGCCGAGCTATGCGGAGATCGGGCTCGTTGCGCCGGTGATCGTCGTAATGGGACGCCTGCTGCAAGGACTCTCCGCAGGCGTCGAGCTGGGCGGCGTGTCGGTGTATCTCGCGGAGATCGCGACGCCAGGCAGGCGCGGCTTCTACTGTTCATGGCAGTCCGCGAGCCAGCAGCTCGCGGTCGTCTTTACGGCGCTGATTGCCCTGGTGGTGACCGGTTTTTTGACCGCCGATCAGATGGGTGCGTGGGGCTGGCGCGTCCCGTTGATCATCGGATGTCTCATCATTCCGGTGATTCTCTTTCTGCGTCGCTCGCTCGAAGAGACGGAAGCATTCAAGAAGATGAAACACCATCCTCGCCGTGTCGCGGAAGTGTTTCGCGTCGTTGCCGCCAATTGGCGCCTCGTGTTGAGCGGGATGATGCTGGTGGTGTTCACCACGACGACGTTCTACCTGATCACCGCATACACACCGACGTTCGGACGGCAGGCGCTTCATCTCGATTCACGCAGCGCGTTTCTCGTGACGCTGTGCGTCGGGCTCTCGAATTTTATCTGGCTGCCGATTGCCGGAAGTCTATCGGACCGCATTGGTCGCCGGCCGCTGGTAACGATCGTACCGGTGCTCGCGCTCCTGACTGCCTATCCTGCGATGTCATGGCTGGTCGCCTCCCCGAGCTTCACGCATTTGCTGGTGGTCGCGCTCTGGTTCTCGGCACTCTTCGGTTTTTACAACGGTGGTATGGTACCGCTGCTGGTCGAGATGATGCCGGCGAGTGTGCGCACGGCCGGTTTTTCTCTGGCGTACAGCCTGGCAACCGCGGTATTCGGTGGCTTCACGCCCGCAATCAGCACTTACCTGATCGAGCGCACGGGGAACAGGGCATCGCCGGCATTGTGGCTTATGGTGGCAGCAATGGTCAGCCTGATCGGTGTGTTTCTCTCGCGCGGCAAGTCGGCGGAGAAAGAGCCGCTCTCCTCCTGATTACAAGCTGATCCTCCTTCACGGGACAACTAAGCGAGTTGGCGGCTTTGTTGCAACAGTTCTTGCCGTGATGGACGCTATGAACCACGAAGGACATCACGCAGATCAGGGACATCAAGGCCACGACCAGCACGCAGGTCACAGCGCCGAGATGTTCCGCGACAAGTTCTGGTGGTCGGTTGCGCTGACGGTGCCGACCGTCGTCTGGTCGCCCATGATCCAGCAGTGGCTCCATTTCCGGGCGCCAACTTTCCCCGGCACTCGCTACATCCCCGCCATCTTCGGAACGATCCTGTTCTTCTACGGCGGGATGGTCTTCCTGCGGGGTGCTGTTGGCGAGATAAAGGCCCGGCTTCCCGGCATGATGACGCTGATCTCACTCGCCATCATCGTGGCGTTCGGCTTCAGTCTCGCCGTCACCTTTGGGGTTCCGGGAATGGATTTGTGGTGGGAGCTGTCCACGCTCATCACCATCATGATCC
Source organism: Gemmatimonadota bacterium (assembly GCA_030948945.1). Next base: position 4,486 of record JALYZH010000203.1, read on the forward strand.
TCGGCCACTGGATCGAGATGCGGTCGATCATGCAGGCGCAAGGCGCGCTGCAGGAGCTGGCGAAGCTGCTTCCCGACACCGCCGTCCGGTTGGTCGGTGACAAGCAGGAAGAGGTGCGAGCGTCGGATCTCCGTGAAGGCGATGTGGTTCTGGTCCGACCCGGTGCGAGCATCCCCGCCGACGGCGAGGTTGTCGAGGGCAACAGCGCCGTGAACGAGGCCATGATCACGGGGGAGTCGCGCCCGGTCGAGAAAAAACCGGGCGAAAAGGTGATCGCCGGCACCGTGAACGGCTCCGGGTCTCTGCGCGTCAAGGTGACGGGCGTTGGCGAGCGCACTGCGCTCGCGGGAATCATGCGGCTCGTTGCGCAGGCTCAGAGCTCCCGCTCGAGGGCGCAGGCCCTCGCGGATCGGGCGGCGTTCTTCCTCACTGTAGTCGCGATCGTGTCGGCCGTGCTCACGCTCGTAGCGTGGCTTCTGGTCGGTGCAACGCCCGCATTTGCTGTCGAGCGCGTCGTCACAGTTCTCGTGATCGCATGCCCTCACGCGCTCGGCCTGGCAATTCCGCTCGTTATCGCAATTTCAACTACGCTCGGCGCACGGGCAGGACTCCTGGTTCGCAATCGTCGCGGACTGGAAGAAGCGCGGAACCTCAACGCCGTATTCTTCGATAAAACCGGAACACTCACGCGCGGGGAATTCCGCGTCGTCGAGGTTACGCCGGCAACGGGAGTCTCGGCGGATGATGCATTGAGACTGGCGGCTTCGATCGAGCAGGAATCAGAGCACACCATCGCACAGGGAGTAGTCAAGAGCGCTCAGGAGCACGGTCTACCATTGTCGCGAACCGAGCAGTTTCAGGCGATTCCCGGGCAAGGTGTCAAAGCGATGGTCGAGGGGCGCTCACTGTTGATAGGCGGACCAGCCTTGCTTCGACAACTCGGCATCGATCTGGAGCCGGCGCTTCGAGATGCGATCGACCGTGCGACCAGCCGAGCGCAAACGGCGATCACGCTGATCGAAGGGAAGAAGCCTCTCGCAGTGCTGGCGGTCGCAGATGCGATCCGTGAAGAGTCCCACGAAGCCGTCCGACGCCTCCACGATCAGGGAATCGAAGTGATCATGATGACGGGAGACGCGAAGCCGGTAGCCGATGCTGTCGCCAGGGAGCTTGGAATCGAAACGGTGTTCGCCGAAGTGCTGCCGGATCAGAAGGCCTCGAAGATCGAGGAGGTGAAGCGTACAGGAAAGCGCGTGGCGATGGTGGGCGATGGAGTGAACGACGCCCCGGCTCTATTGACTGCTGATGTCGGCATCGCGATCGGAGCAGGGACTGAGGTCGCCGTCGAGGCGGGCGACGTTGTGTTGATCCGAAACGATCCGCGCGACGTACCACGAATAATTACGCTCAGCAAAGTCACGTACCGAAAAATGATCCAGAACCTCTGGTGGGCAGCGGGCTATAACATTGCCGCGATTCCGCTCGCTGCCGGTGTGCTCGCGCCGTGGGGGATCGTGCTCAACCCGGCGGTGGGTGCGATTCTCATGTCGTTCAGTACAGTCGTGGTAGCCGTGAACGCGCAGCTGCTTCGCCGAGCGACGTTATAACGGATGCCTTTAGCCGTACCCTCCGCACGATCCTTAGCGGTGGCGACGCCAATCGAAGTAAGCGTGCTGCTCCGATCGGAATGGGATTGGCCATCAGTCGGTCCATAGTCGAGTCGCATGGCGGCCGGCTCTGGGCGACGAGCAACCCCGGGCCGGGCGCCAATTTCCATTTGACGCTGCCGATCCAATCCGAGACGGCTCAGGGCGCCGCGTGACTGGGTAAGAGCGCCGCGGCGATATTATCATCGCCTGCGGTTAGATTGGCACTGGCTCAACGCAACTCATCAATCGGGATCCCTCGCTGCATCCCATCCAACCGCCCAAAACGCCAAAATGAAAGTCCTTGTTACCGGTGGGACCGGGGCAATCGGCAAATTCTTGCTCCCGCTGCTGCTCGAGAATAAACACGAAGTCGTAGCACTCACGCGTTCTGTCACCAAGGCCGCCGAGCTCGAGGACACCGGCGTGGCCGCGGTCATCGTCGATCCGCTCGACAAGCCGCAACTCACAGCGGCGGTTCGGCGCGCCGAGCCTGATGTAATCATCCATCAGCTCACTGCGCTCTCGGGCGTTGGCAACTTTCGGAAACTCGATCAAGAGTTCGCACTCACCAACCGGTTCCGCACCGAGGTCACCGACACGCTGCTCGCGGCCGCGCGCACCATCGGCACCCGGCGATTCATCGCTCAGAGCTACTGCGGCTGGCCGTACGCGAAAAGGGGCGGTCCGGTAAAAACGGAGGAAGACCCGCTTGATCCAAAGCCGCCCGAGAGCTTTACGAAGACTCTCGCCGCAATCCGCTATCTCGAGAACAAGGTCAGCAGTACGACGTTTCTCGAAGTGCTCGCCTTACGATACGGAATGTTCTACGGGCCAGGCACCTCAATCGGCAAAGGAGGCGCGATCCTAAAAATGGCTAGGAAGCGGCGTTTCCCTATCGTCGGCGGCGGAGGGGGAGTCTGGTCCTTCATTCACATCCTCGATGCGGCGCGCGCGACCGTCGCCGCGATCTCCCGCGGCGCGCCGGGCATCTACAACATCGTCGACGATGAGCCCGCCAAGGTCGCGACCTGGCTACCGGCACTTGCCAAGGCCGTCGAGGGAAAACCACCGTATAGAATTCCCCACTGGCTGGGAGAGCTGACGATTGGCAAGGCAGGCGTGTCGATAATGACTCAGATCCGTGGCTGCTCGAACGCGAAGGCTAAGCGCGAGCTCAATTGGACGCCAATTTATCCGAGTTGGCGAATTGGTTTCGCCGACGGCCTCGAATAGGGCTCGTCGGCGACCAGGTTCTCGTCAATTGGTCATTCCTGATCCTCGACGAACGCCCTCAAACGCTCGGCCGCGTCTTCCCATTGCGCCGAGATATGGTCGAGGTACCGCTTTGCTTTCTCCAGGCGTTTTGGATTCAGATCCCAGACCTGCTCACGCCCCCGGCGGGCATGGCGCACGAGCCCCACGTCGCCGAGTGTGTAGAGGTGCCGCGTAACGGCCTGACGCGTCACCCCGGTCCCTTCGCTGAGACGAGTAATCGAAAGAGGCCCATCGGAGGACAGGCGCCCGAGCAGGCGGAGTCGAGTCGCGTCGCCCAACGCGGCGAACAGCGGTACCGCGTCGGGAAACTGCAGCGCAGCGGCGCTGCGGCTACGCGACATAACGGGTGAGGTGCTTGATTTGCCCGGCCCAGCCCTGATCGTTCATACGGAACGCCTCGGCCCGGCGCGCGAGCGGGATACGATCAAACCCGGATTCAACAATGGTGACAGCGGTGCCGCCGTCGATTTCCTCGAGATTGAACTCGACCAGCGTCGTTGGCTCGGCCGAGTAGTCCACGCCGGGGTCGATGGCGTAGGGGTGCCAGCGATACGAGAAGTACCGCTCCGGGTCGATGCGCTCGACCAGCATTTCCAACGTCAAATGCTCGTAGCCCGGTACCGCCAGCTTGCCCTGGATCGGTCTGCCCTCGGCAAACGCGCCCTCGAGTTTTACCCGGAACCAGGTTCCAAACTCTTCTGCGTTCGTGATGGCGCGCCAGACGCGGGTGCGTGGGGCGCGGAGCACGACCCGTTGTTCGATCCGATCGGTGCTCTTCGTGTCGTTGGGTGCCTGGGTTGTGACTGCCATGGGTTGATTCCTCCGCAACCGGTAGAAAGCCGTTTAGTTGATATGCAACATTCGTGTTGCGTATAGTATCAGGCACTTTCCTTAAATGCAACCCTGATGTTGCGTTTTGTTTTGTTGACGTGCTCTTCGCACCTCAGGATCCGGGATTGCGGGCCAGGGCCGCGGTTGCCGCGTCGTGAACAGGAGCTGAGATTCCCGCCTCGTCTGCGTACCGGGAAACGGCGCCGCTCAGAACATCCAGCTCGGTTACGCCGCCCGATTCGAGATCGAGGAGGAAGCTCGGCTTCGTTCCCGGCGGCAGCGTGTCGATGGCGCCAATGACTAGCGCCGTTTCGTCGGCGGCTAGCGGGATGCCGCGGGCGCGCGCGACGTCGACCACTTCCTGCACCGCCCGCTGCAACAATCGGCGGCCGAGCGGCCGCTCGCGAAGGGCTCCAATCGGAGCGCGGGCGAGGCCGCACACTGCGGCGATCGAGGCAATGAAGATGAACTTCTGCCAGAGATCGACGTCGATCCGGTTTGAGACGCGCGCGTCGGTGCCCGCATCGCGGAACGCTCCAGCAATCCGCGTCACGCGATCAGTCGTCTGTCCATCCAGCTCGCCGACGATAACGCTCTGAAAGGCGCCGCGCCGTTCGACAACGCCCGGCTGCACTCGCGCCACGCTGATGCGCGTCACTCCTCCGAGAAGCATTCCGCGCGGCACACCGAGCGCCATCAATCGGTCGGTGGTCTCGACGCCGTTGAGAAAGGGAAGGATCCCCGCTCCCTTCTCGGCGATTTGTCGGACAACAGGTCCGATCGAACCGAGCGAATAACTCTTGACGCCGAGGATCGCGAAGTCAGCGGCGCCGAGCTCGTCGGCGCGGTCGGTGGCCGCGACTTGCACCACCGTAATTCCCTCGGGCGTTCGGATCTCCAGGCCACTGCGGCGGATCGCGGCCAGATTCTCTCCGCGCGCGTAGAGCGTGACGTCGTGTCCCGTGCGCGCCAGCTGCCCGCCGTAATAGGCGCCAATCGCGCCGGCGCCAAGCACTATGACTTTCATGGAGGGGTAATTCGTTGAAGTTGCAATGGCCGGGGGTTAACCTAAGGCGGCCGGCGCCTCGGGCCGCATGAACACAACGGATGGCGACCTGTTCGACGACGACGATTGAAATGATGAGAGCAGAGTGTATGCCGGGTTGTCACCTGATGCCCGTGCTGCAATTCCTGGTGTTGCCGAAGCGCGAAGCGAGTGGGCCGTGAGGCAGACGGCGTGGTGGAACCCCTGTTAACGAGTAGGTGAGGATTGCGGATTCGACAGAGTACAGACGCAGATTTCTCCGCGATGCTGGCAATCATCAATGACGCGGCGGGAGCCTACCGCGGAGTGATACCAGCCGACCGATGGCACGAGCCCTACATGCCGGCGGATCAACTGGTCAGAGAGATTGGCAGTGGCGTGGTGTTCTGGGTGACACAAAAGGAAAGACGCCTGTCAGGGTTGATGGGAATTCAGGACAAGGGAGATGTCGCTCTCGTGCGCCATGCGTACGTGGTCCCGACCACCCAGAGGTCCGGCGTGGGAACCGCGCTCCTGCGTCATGTGCAAGGTCTCACCGACAAGCCCATTCTGATCGGTACCTGGGCGGCCGCATCGTGGGCGATCGAGTTCTATCGGCGGAATGGGTTCACTGTGGTCTCGGAGAGGGAGAAGAATCGTCTGCTCAAGACATACTGGTCGATTCCCGCCAGACAGGTCGAAACGTCGGTCGTCCTCGCCGATCGACGATGGATGGAATCCCAACCGGGTTAGCCGCCAGCGCTGGAAAGATCAGGAACGGCGTGACATGCTTGTGTCGAGGAGACATCTATGAAAGACTGCTCTATCCAGCTCACGAATCACCCCGGCGACCTCTCCCGAGTGGCGCAGGCGCTCGCCCACCGTGGCGTCAACATCAAAGCCCTCGCGGCAATATCCGTCGGCGGCGTTGCGATGGCGCGCATTCTCCCGGACGATATCGTTGTCGCGCGCAGCGCGTTCGAGGCAGCGAACATTCGGTTCACGGAAGGGGAAGTCCATCTCGTATTGCTCGAGAACAAGGCCGGTATCCTGGCGAATGTTGCGAGCCGACTCGGCGATGCGGGCGTCAACCTCGAGGCGCTCTACGTAACTGGCATCACGGATGACCTGGTCGAGCTTGCTATCGTCAGCGACAATCCCAAAAAAGCGAAAAAGATTCTTGAAGAGTTCTGAGCTATGAGCGCTGGCGCTTTGTTGCCGGCGCCAGTGCGTCAGCCGCAGGCCGCCTTGAATGCTCCCTCGAAAATGGCGCCGCAAGCCTGAACATAACCTCCACGAAGATGCGCCGCCTTCTTACCGAACGCTTCCCATTTGCTCTGGGTTAAAACGACTCGCGTTCGCTTATTTCCAAAAGCGGTAAACCGCAGTTCAAGAAGGCTCCTGGAGTCTACTGTCTCGTCGCCTGGCGGCGCTATATGGAAATCCATGCTGACGAACGAGTTTGATGGTATCCGCGGATCCCGCCAAGGATTTGCGTTGGCGCTCTGTTGTTTCGCGCCGTTTCCTGCGCACGCGCTCCCCTGCTCTACTCTCCGCGATCCGCGATTGGAGCATACGACGGTCACCTCGGCGCAGCTGGTGGATTCCGGCAAGTTCGTGCCGCCGATGATGGCACGTCGGGCGTCACGGGAATTCTTTACTGCATTCAACACCTTGCCGGCATTCTGCCGCGTACAGGCAGTGGCGCGACCAACATCGGATTCGGAGATCAGCATCGAGGTCTGGCTTCCCGCCACTACCTGGAACAGGCGTTACCTCGGCGTGGGCAATGGCTCGTTCGGCGGCTCGATCAGCTACTACCGCCTCGGTGAATCACTTCGCAGCGGCTATGCGACTTCGTCAACCGACACGGGGCACCGTGGCGCGCCCACCGAGTCGGCGTGGGCCAGGAATCATCCCGAGAAACAAGCAGACTTCGACTATCGTGCGGTTCACGAGACGGCGCAGATAGCGAAAGCGCTGATTCAAGCTTTTTATGATTCCGCGCCGACGCGGTCTTACTTCAGCAGCTGTTCGAACGGCGGCCGACAGGGACTCATGGAGGCGGAGCGTTACCCGACGGACTACGATGGCATCATGGCTGGAGCGCCGGCGACGCACTTTGGCTTCAGGACTTTCATCACCGGCGATTTTGCGGCGTTCCAGAGGCGCGGCGGCAAGATCATCATCTACCACGGTGGAAACGATCGTCCCGAGGCAAACCTGGACTTCCTTTCGCGTGTGCGCAGGCGAATGGGAGATGAGACCGTTCGCAATTTCCTGCAGCTCTATCTGTTCCCGGGGATGGGGCACTGCGGGAGTGGCAACGGGCCGAACGACTTTGGCCAGTGGCTGCGTCCAGGAGACAGTCCGCAAAACAGTCTCGTCTCGGCCTGGAGGAGTGGGTGGAGAAAGGCGTCCGACCCAATGGCGTGATCGCCACAAAATTCGCGATCGACGGCGACCCGAAGAGCGCCATCGTCAAAAGGCGCCGGGTCTGCCCATATCCGCGAGCCGCCCTTGGGAATCGTTGTATCTTGTGAGCGATGCCATTCAGTAAACGCGCACTCGGATTCTTTCGAGGACTCGCCCGAAACAACGATAAGCCCTGGTTCGAGGCGCATCGCGACGAGTATGAGACCGAGGTGCGCGGGCAGATGCGAGATCTGATCGAGGATCTCGACACGCGCTTGGCGGAGTTTGCGCCGGAGATCGGCGGAAATCCCAAGCGGTCGATGTTCCGGATCAACCGTGACATTCGCTTCTCCAAGGACAAGTCACCGTACAAGACCCACGCGGCATGCTGGTTCCACCACCTCAACGCCTCTCGCACCGTCGGCTCGGAAGCGGATGCGGGGAGCGCCGGTTACTACTTTCACCTCGAGCCGGGTGGCAGATCGATGATCGGCGCCGGCATCTGGATGCCGCCGCGGCCGCAGTTGAACAAGCTGCGCGAGGCGATCGCCAAGGATCCCAAAGGATTCGATCGGATGGTGCGCTCGATACCGCGCCGATTCGGTGGCTTCGACGACGAGGGCTCACTCAAGCGGATGCCTCGCGGCTACACCGAGGACCATCCCGCAGCGAAATGGCTGCGATTTCAGTCGTTCACGAGCGGTCGCACGCTGACCGATGCGCAGGTAACCAGTGCATCGCTGACGACGTTGCTCGCGCGCGAATACGAGGCGCTCCTGCCGCTGGTGCGGTGGCTGAACGGCGCGCTCGGCTTTAAGCCGGCTTCGCGGCGGTGATCAGGATGAACGAAGGTAGAAAGGTTCTGACACTTCGCATATGAGAATTCTCCCGATCGCATGAATCTCGCTGTGAATCCGCCCGTCCTGCCGATGCTTGCCAAGCGAGTCGGCGAGCTCCCGCCTGGTGAAGGATGGCTCTTCGAGCCCAAATGGGACGGCTTCCGCACGCTCATCTTCCTCGATGGTGACGAGGTCTTCATTCAGAGCCGAGACGAGAAACCGCTCAATCGGTACTTCCCCGAGCTGATCGATCCGCTCAAGGCGCAGCTCCCCAAGCGCTGCGTGCTCGACGGCGAGATCGTCATCGCGAACGAAGACGGCCTCGATTTCGACACGCTCCAGATGCGGCTCCATCCCGCGGCATCGCGCGTCAACAAACTCGCGGTGGAGACGCCGGCGTCCGTCGTCTTCTTCGATTTGCTCTGCGTGAACAATCAAAGTCTTTGCGACACTCCGTTTGCCAAGCGACGCGACCGACTCGAGGAGGTGCTGGCTGGCGCGGAGCCGCCTCTGCACCTGACGCCGGCAACTCGCGACAGGAAAACCGCCGCGGATTGGTTTCGTCGGTTCGAAGGCGCGGGACTGGACGGCGTCGTGGCGAAGGCCGAGGACGGAACGTACCAGCCGAACAAGCGTGTGATGCTGAAGGTGAAACACGAGCGAGAATGCGACTGCGTCGTCGCCGGATTTCGCTGGCACAAGACGGGAGAGAAAACCTTGGTCGGATCTCTCCTGCTCGGGCTATATGACGACAGCGGAAATCTCCAGCACGTCGGCGTGTGCGCGAGCTTCACCAATGAAAAGAGGAAGGAGCTGGTGAAGTTTCTCGCTCCCTATCGCAAGAACGCGCTCGACGACCATCCCTGGCGAGATTGGGCGGAGGCGCAATCGAACGCCGAAGCCGAAGGACAGCGCATGCCCGGCGCCCAGAGTCGCTGGAGCGCGGGAAGGAATTTGGCGTGGGAGCCGCTGCGTCCGGAGCTCGTCGTCGAAGTTGCGTACGACCACATGCAGGGCGACCGCTTCCGACACACCGCGCAGTTTCGCCGGTGGCGCGACGACAAGCGGCCGCGCGACTGCACTTACGATCAGCTCGAGGTCGTACCGCCGCAGGAGCTCAAGGCGATCTTCGCCACCTGATTGGTTGTTGGCGATACGAGGGCGCTGAGCCCCGCCCGTGATCCCGCAGACGTGTGGCGTAGCTTCGCAGTAACTTTGAGGCGTCCGGTGCGTAGGGTATCTCGTAGAGATAGGAGTTCTTCATGACTCGACGCTCCAAGATCTGGCAGGCAGCCGCAGCACTCTTCATCCTCATCAACGTGGGGGGCGCGGGCCTCGCCATCGCGATGGGCGAGCCGTCCCATGCTGGCCTCCACGCCGTGCTGCTTGTGGTGGGGTACCTCGGGTGGAAGCTCGGGCCGTGGCGGCGGCGTCAGGATCCAGTGCTCTCTCAGCAGCCCGACGCGCGCATCGAGTACCTGCAGCAGTCGGTCGACGCCGTCGCACTCGAGGTGGAACGCATCGGCGAGTCGCAGCGCTATAGCGAGAAGGTACGCACGGAGCGAGGTGAGGTGCCTCCTCTCAAAAAAGATCAATGATGCGCGCTCTCGTCGTCATCGCCCTCCTGTTAGCTGCGCCTCGCCTCGCCGGCGCGCAATTTCCGACGGAGGTCCAGTCTGGAACGCGAGTTCGCGTCTGGATCCCGGAGACGATCCGCCAGGAACAGCCACCGGAACGGAGACAGGTCCTGCGCGGCACCGTGGAATCCGTCGATGGAGCTACGCTGCGTCTAAGAGTACCCGGCACCGTGAGCTCGCTCGCGATTCCGCGCACTTCGATCCGCCGTCTCGACGTGAGCCGAGGTGTGTCGCGTGGAGCAAGCATGGTCGAGCGCGCGGTGGGCGGCGCGATCGGAGGCGCGATCGGCTTCGCGCTCCTCAACGATCCCAAACGCACGGGCGGTCCGCACTATCGGACCGACTGGCGCGCCGCGGGAGTCGGCGCCGCATGGGGCGCCGGCGGCGGTGCCGTGGTCGGGTTGATCTGGCCGTACGAACAGTGGCGCCGTGTCATCCACTAACGCGGGCTACGTAATAAAACCTCGCTGGATTTGGCTGGGCGTAATACTCTCTGGCCTTGGCTTGCTCGGACATCTTCTCGCCGCGCAAGCAATCGGCCCCTACTTTTACGCATACGCCCACCACATCTTGGGCTTCTTCCTCATTCTCCTCGTGACAGGTGCCATCATCGCTGGTCTGGGATGGCGCTTCTGGAGAGGCCGCCACGACATCACGCTTCTGGTCGTCGGTGTGGTTCAGGCGCTATTCGGCCTCGCGATTTACTTGATGCGGTTTCGCATTACTTGAACGCGGCAGGCGATCGCCGCGGTATTACGCGGTAGCAGACGACGAGCATGCGGGTGGCCTCAACCTCGTCAAACTCGGCTAGACAAGGATACTGATGCAAGTTGGGGTCGATAGCTTCGCCGCGGCATTCGACGAAGCAAGCCGCGCCGTGAGCACGTCGGAGCGTCTGCTGAATCTGGTCGAGCAGATCGAGCTCGCCGATCAGGTGCGCCTCGACGTCTTTGGAATCGGAGAACACCATCGTCGTGATTTTCTCGATTCTGCTCCGACGGTCATTCTGGGAGCAGCGGCCGCGCGAACGACCCGCATACGTCTCACCAGCGCGGTGACGGTGCTGAGCGCAGCAGATCCCGTCCGGGTATTTCAGGAGTTCGCCACCCTCGACCTTCTGTCGCAGGGCCGAGCCGAAATGGTAGTCGGCCGCGGGTCGTCCATCGAGGCGTTTCCGCTGTTCGGCTTCAGCCTCGACGACTACGATGCGTTGTTTGCGGAGAAGCTCGATCTGCTGCTCAAGGTCCGTGAGACCGAGAACATCACCTGGTCGGGCAAATTCAGACCTCCTCTCACAGGCCAGGGCGTTTACCCGAGGCCGATGCAGAATCGGTTGCCCATATGGCTTGGTGTTGGCGATCTCTATCGGCAGACTGGTGAGCGATACGGATTCTCACCCGACCAATTAAAGGTGGGGGTCCACGCGCTGGGTTATGTGGCAGCGACGAACCAGGAGGCCGCCGATACTTTCTTTCCGGGTTATGCCCGTGCGTTCGCCGACGTCGGAAAGGAACGGGGATGGCCTCCCGTCACGCGCGCGGGCTTCGACGCTCAGCGAGGCAAACAAGGTTCGCTGATCATCGGGAGCCCGGACGAGGTGGTCGAGAAGATCCTCCACTACAATGAAACGCTCGGTGGCATCTCCCGAATCAGTTTTCAGATGAACGCGGCCTCGCTGCCCCACCCGAAGCTGATGAAGGCGATCGAAATGCTCGGTACGCGCGTGGCGCCCCTGGTGCGCGACGTCTAACAGGGAGGCCGAGGCGTGTTCGCTACTATAGACTTGCGCGTCGCTTTTACCTGACGGTTTCTCCGAACGAAGTAATCGGATCCACATCCACGGGGACGCTCCCCGTCTTGCTCAAGGCGGCTTGTAGATCGGCCGGCATGGTTCCGTATTTCTTGAACCAAGCCTCCGCCCTGCCGCGATTCCCGGTCGCCTCGATCTCGAGCAGTTCCTTCGCCAGATTCGCCACGGCAACAGGCATCCTCGCGAAATCGATCGCGTAGCGACCGGTCGCATCCCGCGTGATGGCGCCCTGCTCCACGAAATAGTTGAACTCCATCATCTCCGCTCTGGCGTGGGCTTCGGCCACTCCAAACCGTATGGTGCGGAAAATTCCCGCGACATGCGACGCGTAATAGTCCCGGGCACGAGCCTTCGGTAGCACGCCCTTGTTCATCAGCCAGTCGAGTCCGTAGAGTCCCACGATGTCGGCCTTCGCTTCCTCGAGGCCGCTATAGATCGGACCGATTGATTCGCGAATGTCCGCCTGCTTTCCGGCAACGCGCGAATACGCGGGACCCAGGCCGTGAGCTATCTCGTGCATGACGACGTCGGACAGATATCCATCCATCGAGGCGAGATTAGCCTGGTCCTGACGCATCAGTAACTTGCCGATCGGAAGCACGACGTAGTTCACGCGCGCGTCCATGAAGTTCTTGAAGAAGATCATCTTCGTCCCCTTCTCGGCGTGAATGCGCGGGTCGTTGGGCAGATTGTCCGCTACCGCCTGATAGCCGTGACGCAGATCTCCGCTCCGATATGGCGCGTCCATCACTTCCATTGGTGTCGGATGTCCCGCGTTGGAGGGCTTGTCTCCGGCGGCAAGCGGCAGCGCGTCCTGGATGTCGGATACGTATTTTTTGTAGGTCGCCAGCTTGGCGCTCTCGCTCGGGTTCCGAATCATCACCGCCGCGCCGTAAGACGTTTTGACGCCAAGCAGGTCGTCGAGATAGGTCTCGTAAGGCGCCATGATAACGTCGAACTTCGGGTTATCGAGATCGACCCAGGCGAGATCACTCTTGTAGTAATCGTCTGTCAGCAGCGCATCCGCGCGAAGACTCAGGAAATTCGCAAACGCCTTGTCGTCGCTCAGTGAAGCCGCGTCACGCAATGCCTTCGCTGCCGGTACGACCCACTGCTTGTACTCTACGTGATACGGAACGCCGACGAGATCGCTGCCGCTTCGCTTGACGACTGTCCACGGATTGTAGATCTCGGCCTTCTTTGCGGGGTGCGCGGCAACGTAGTCCTCGATCTCCTTGCGCGTAATTCCGGCGGGGTAGAGCGCGTGTTCTGGCTCGTAAACAGTGTTGGCCAGAAAGGGCTTGTTCCCCTCGAGGAGGTCGTATCGACTCCCGTTGATCAACAGAAAGTGGCGAATCTGTTTTTCGGCCGCGCCCGAACAGTTTGCGAGCGCTTTGTAGAGAGTGAGTCCTTCCGGATCTGATTGTCGCCAGAAGATGCTCTCGAAGTCCTGTCCCGCCTCGACAAGCTTTCGCACCATCCTCACTTCGCGCGCGGAAAGTCCGGCGGTATTGAACGGCATCCGAATCGGTCGGAACTTGGCGAGCTGCGCGGCGATGTTCTCGGTCGGGGCGGGGTGCGACGAGCAGCTCGGTGGCGAGTACGCTACCGCAACAGCGTTAGAAGAGCGATGCGGGGATGTCGCGGCAATCGACACTGTGGCGGCGCTCGCGAGAAGGAAGGGATGAATAGTCATGCGATTAACTTATGCTCAGGGCGGCCCCGTGTCGTTCCCTCCCGGGTCGCTCTGGTCGGGCTTACGCACCTTCGGCGGTTTGCCGAAAGTCCAATTCGCGCTGAGCAGCAACCCACGGATTGCGCGGGTCCGGTCCGACACCTGATAGAATCGCGGATCGATCGTCGTGGAGCTTTCGCGAGATGTGTTGAACGGGTCAATCAATCGCAGCGTCAGACTCAGCTTGTCCTGCATCAGCTTCTGACGCAGGGCGAGACTGAACCGCGTGCGGCTGGCGTTCCGTCCCTGCTCCACAATCATCTGCGCTTGATAAGAGAGCAGTGTCTGAAGATCGACTGTGCTCGAGACGTGGAGCGTCGCGTTGGTGCGGGCAGTCCAGCCATAGGTTTGGGCGGAGAGACCCGGCGCAAGATTGGCCGCGTTGCTGACCTGACGGAACCCACTCGCGCCGGCGAACCCGCTTAGCCGCTCGCCATGTAGGGCGACGGTGACATCGGTACCGTACGCGTTGCTCGTAGCGACGTTGGCAAACGTCCTTGTCGCGACGCCGGCAGTGTCGATCGTCCGGATCGTTCGGACGGCATCGAGCGTTCGCCGAAAGAATGGCGTGACCTGGACGGTAGTGTTGTTCGCTGTGCTCTGCACTCCGAGCTCGAAGGCGCGGATGTACTCGGGTTTCAGATAAGGATTACCGCGGGAGAGATTGAGCGGATCCGCATAGTGCGCCGTCGGGTCGATCAGATCCGTGTCATCGGGGCGTCGGATCCGCGTCGAGTAGCTCATCTTCACCTGGTGCGTGTCATCGATGTTGTAGGCGACGAGCGCGCTCGGGAAAAAGCTGTTGTAGCTGTTGTCGTAAGTCGCGTTGCTGGTATTTAGATGGAACAGCGTTGCGGCGCGCTCCAGGCGCAGACCGCCCTGCAGCTGAAATTTCCCGACCTCAGCCTCGAGCATACCGTACCCCGCGTTGACGACCTGGCGATATGTGAAATCACTGATGCGGGTCGGGTCGGGCACGTAAGCCGCCTCGGTCGCGTCGAAGACCTGTGTATCGAGTGTCGTGTGGAAGGTCTGCAACGATCCTTTGTAGCCAGTTTCCAGCCGCACCAGATCCGTGAGGGGACGGACATAATCCACTTTCACCGAATTCTCGCTCGGACGCTCCCACGACGTCTGGTTCTCGAGCGCGGTCGTAGCCACCGGGGTACCGTCGAATGCCAGAGAGCGAGCGATGACGCTGCCTGGCCCGCCTTCTCTCTCGCGGAAGAAGCGAAGCTCGCCTTCGAGCGAGTGCTCCTTGTCGGTGAAGGTGTGCTTGTACCCGAGCGTCGACTCGATATTCGACTCGTTGTTCCTGCCGTTGGTGAACCGATCACTCAGCGCGGTCAGATTGCGCGCCGCATCCAGCTCGCGATACAGGACTCCATAGGAGTCGGGCTGGTTGCGGGTGCTGAATACGACCTCACCGGTGATTTCATCGTGCTCTCCGGGCTGGTATGCCGCGCTACCCGTCAGCGTGTGAGCGAGGGGCTTCTGCATGCGTCGCCCCGTCTCCTCCAAATACGTGAGCGGATTGAAATACAGGTTCTCGCGGTAGATCGAATCGCGCCGGGGACGCCTGTCCCGCATGAAACCGTAGCTGCCGTACAGCGTGAGCGGGCCGCGCTGGACGCCGAGATTGCCCCCGATGTCCACGTGCCCTGTGGTTCCGCCGGCGAGCGTGAGTCCGCCGCTCGTACCGACATCGGGCTTCTGCTTCAGCACGATGTTGATGATCCCCGCGACACCTTCGGGGTCGTCGCGGGCTGACGGGTTTGGTATCACTTCGACTTTGTCGACCATGTCAGCCGATAGTTGCGCGAGGAAATTGCCGAGCTGCGCCGGCTTGAGCGGGCTGGGACGGCCGTTGATCTGTACGACCACGCCAGAGTTGCCGCGCAAGCTCACGACATTGTCGATGTCGACATCCACCGCGGGGACGTTGCGCAGGACGTCGAGCGCGGTACCGCCTTTGGTGGTCGGCATGTCGCGGACGACGTAGGTATTGCGATCGGGGGCGAGTCGCACGTCCTGCCTTTGTCCCGTAATCTGCTGCGCCTGCAGCTGGACCACCCCCGCGATGAGAGTCACTGTTCCAGCGTCGACGTTCGGCGAGGCCGGACTGATCTCGATCGGTGGAAGGTCGCGGGGTCCGTAACCGACCGCGCGGATGCGGACGCGATAGCGTCCCGGGCCAAGGTTCTGGACGCGAAATTCGCCCTCAGGGTCGGTGGACGTGTAGACCGTATGGGCTCCCGGCACGGAGCTCGTCACGTCGATCGTGGCGATTCCGATGGGGATATTACCGGCGGCGTTTACCACGCGACCGTGGATCTCGCCGCCGCTAGTGCTTCCTCCGTTCGCCGGATTGTCTTGCGCTGCTGAAATCTGGGGTGCGAAAACCATCAGTGTCGCGAGCGCGACAGAGCGTACTTTCAAGAATTCTCCTGGTGCATGCCGATAGGGTCAGCATTAATTGTAAATGGCGTGCCTGACAGTTGGATGACCGCGGCGCGAGCGGCCCTTAGCCTTTCTTTCCGTACGCTTCACGCCACGCGCGTGTTGGGTCATCGTCGGGGTCGGGTGTCTCCTGCGCTGGTCTGATCTTCTCTGGCACGTTCCGCAGATTGACGCGGATGCGCGTCCACGTCGAGGACCTGCCGCGCATCGAGTCGACCAGTACATCGTCGACGGCGAGATGCCCTGCCGCATCGGGGTGCGTCTTCTTCCACCGCTCGAGACCGGCCAGAGCCGCCTCTTTGTTCGGCGAGTTGGCGACCACGATCAGCGGCATCTTCGATCTCGATTTCGTAGCAGTCTTCTTCGCAGTCCCCTTCTTACTCGCCGTCTTCGTTGCCGATTTCGCTCGTGATGGAGCGACGCGTGGTGCCTCCCCTTCCATCTTGCGAAAGTGTGGCGGCCAGGGCGCATCGCCGAGCCCGGCCGCTTCGTCGCGGTCGGCCAAGTCGAGCAACCTCTCCAGTGAACCGGGCGCCAGCTCCATCGCGGCATTCGGATCCCCAATCGCCTCGAGCCGAGCCGGCATCGTCAACACTGTGAAATCAGCGGGCTCGCAGTCGGGAATCTCCTCCCAGTGAAGCGGCGCCGAGACGCGCGCGTCGGGCAGCGGACGTATCGAGTAGGCCGAGCATGTTGTGCGGTCCTTGGCGTTCTGATTGTAGTCGAGAAAGACCCCGTGACGTTCCTCCTTCCACCATTTCGATGTGGCGATCTTCGGCGCGCGCCGCTCAATCTCGCGTGAGAGCGCCAAGGCGGCACGCCTGACTTCGGTGAACGTCCAACGCTGCTGAATGCGCACGTTGACGTGCATGCCGCGCGATCCGCTCGTCTTCGGCCAGCCACGCAGCCCCATTTGCTCCAGGAGATTCTTCACCTCCATCGCTACGTGTCGCACGTCGTCCCACTCGACACCGGGTCCCGGATCGAGATCGATTCGCAGCTCGTCGGGGTGATCGAGATCATTCGTGCGCACTGCGTGTGGATGCAGCTCGATGCAACCGAGGTTCACGATCCACGCCAGGCCAGCTGCATCGTCCACGACCACTTCCTCGGCGGTGCGTCCTGACGGGAAGGAGAGTGTCACGGTCCTCAGCCACTCCGGACGATTATCCGGCGCGCGCTTCTGATAGAACGGCGGCTTCTCGGCGCCGTTGACGAAGCGCTTGAGCATGCTCGGCCTATCGCGGATCCCTGCGACGGCTCCTCTCGCGACCGCAAGGTAATACTGGACGACGTCGAGCTTGGAAAGCTTGACGTCGCGCGAGAAGTACGGCTTGTCCGGATTGCTGACTCGCACCTCGCGGCCGTCGATCGAGAGAACTTCCACCGACTCTTTCTTTGCCATCGTCGTTTGCGCCGAAGAGATCGTGGTACGAACGTATGACTACGAAGACGGTCAGCCAGGCGGTGCGGATTGGTTAACCGATTGCTCGTCACGAGGTGCAGTAGTCGCCCGCTTATCGCGTGCACCAATCGCACCCTGCGCACGCGCCAAGAGACGCTTGTCCTCAATGCGCGTCGCCCAATTCTCAAACGCTGCGGTGGGCCCGATCCATTCCATTTCATCGACATCGGCGAAGAGCGGCGCATCGGTCTTCAGCGTCGCGAGCGTCTTGAACAGGATCGCTTGATCACGCTGAGCTCCAAGCGTCGATTCGGGGAACGACTCGATCGGTCCGTACTTGTTGAGCAGACTTGCGGCGGTGCTTTTGCCGATCCCGGGGATTCCCGGATAACCGTCCTGCGCGTCGCCAACGAGGGCGAGAAAATCCGGAATCAGCGGTGGCTCGACTCCGAATTTTGCGCGCACCGCGTCGGCGTTCCTGACCTGCATGCCCTTGCGAATGATCTGCACGACGCGGTCGCCGCGCACGCACTGCGCGAGATCCTTGTCGTTAGCCCAGATGCAGACCTTCTCGACACGCGAATCTTCCGCCGCGACATACGCAGCCGAGGCGAGGCCGTCGTCAGCCTCGAGCTCTACCATCGGCCAGACTGCAACGCCCATCGCGGCGAGCGCGTCCTCGAGCGGGAGAAACTGCGCGTGGAGGACGCGATCGATTCCCTCCCCGGTCTTGTAGTCCGGCCATAGATCGTTGCGGAACGACTCGATCACATGGTCGGTGGCCACGCCGACGTGCGTCGCTCCCGTCTCGACCATCTCCAGAATCGAGTGCAATACACCAGCGACCGCGCCGAAGGGCTTGTCCTTCCCTTCGTTCCAGCTGCGCTGACCGTAGAAGTGACGGAAAAGCTCATACGTCCCGTCGATCAGGTGAACGATCATTTCTTCTGGCGCTTCGGCGCGCGCTTCAACAGGTCGCGCATGCGCCCGAGCTCTTTCTCCGACAGCCGATGTTGATCCACAAGATGAGCGAGAAGCTTGATTGGCGACCCGCCGTAAATCTTGTCCAGCACGCGTCCCAGCGCCGACTCACCGGCTGCCTCGGGTTTGATCGCCGGAAAGTAGACGTGGGTCTTGCCCTCCCCGCGGCGATGCGAGACATAGCCCTTCATCTCGAGCGTCCGGATCATGCTGGAGATGCTCGTGTACGCGAGGTCCGGATCGACGCGATCGCGGACCTCGGTGACCGTTGCTTCGCCGAGGTCCCAGAGGACGCTCATTATGTCCAGCTCGCGCTGGGTCAGATGCAGCTTCGTCAACGTCTCGGAGTTGTGGTCGTCGCGCCTGATGTCATCGTAGCATGCGCATGGGCGCCCGTCGAGAGCACCGGGTGCGGCATCTTCAAAACGACGAACAGCAGGCCAAGGGCCACTGCTGGCAACAGGAATCGCTGAACCAGGCGGAGGGGAGTCGGCGCGAGGAGCGCGGTGAGCCGCCGCTCCAGCGTTCCCACTCCTCCGAGGAATGCCGGTTGGAGACGCGGACCTCGGCTCGACGCCTGCGCGACCTTGAGCAGCAGCTCACCGTAAGCTGGCGCGTCGCCGAGTCGTTTGACTACGCGGTTGTCGCAATCCATCTCGACGGCCAGGCACAATCGCCGCAGCTGCCACCAGAGCGCGAGATTCCACGGCATCAGGATCAGCGGGAGCGACGCAATTAGAAGAAGGCGTCCGTCGTGCGCCTTCCGATGCTCCTCCTCATGCCGCAGGACGTATTGGCGCTGCACTCCGGGCAGGGCGAGCACCCAGCGGGGGACTAGCACGCGGGAGTGCCAGAATCCCACCGTGGCGGGCCCCATAAAATCGGTGACGACAACCGGAACGCCATCGACGATTACAAGCGCACCCTCGTCGCCACGTCCCCTGCGCGAAACGCTTACCACACGCCAGACTCGCAACGCACTGGCCAGGCCCCATACGAAGAGAACCACGGACACGCTGTACCAAGCGCGGACGATGCTTGAGTCGTACGATTCCATGAGCACCGCCTGCTGCTGGAATGCGTGGGCGACGGCCCAGGGATGGTGAATGCGGTAGAGGCCCGGGAGGACCACGGAAATCGGGATGACGATGCACCACACCCAGCGGCGCGGCGAGGTCGCCGGCAACGTGCGCTCGAAGAAGAGCGCGGCAAGGCCGAGGCACAGGCCAACGGCGTTCACGTAGAGAATGCAGAGCATGGTTATCCCTGGAAACGAATAACTAAGTACTTACGAGTACGGTGCGTCCACGACGGCGTCAAGGACATTAGGCCCCCACTGAGGCGTACGGGCCGAAGTGGCCTTCGGTTTCTTCAAACCAAGCCTTGGCCCGTCCAATCGACTCTGGCGGCATGGAAACTAAAAACTAAGTTATTCCGTATTCCGGCGTAGAGGACCACGAAGGAAACCCCTAATGCGAGGAGTTCGAATGGGCCGGAGCGCAGCAGCATCGGCGGAGGCGAAGGCGAGAATTGCCGGCGGTCTCTGGCTGGCCGTCATAGCCACCGGCGGATTCGCCGCATTCGTGTCCACGACGCTCATCGTGCGCGATCCAGCGGCCACGATTGCCAACATCCTCCGATCCGAGGGCCTGTTTCGACTCGGCTTTGCGTCGAACCTCGTCGCCAGCGTGTGCTATATCGGCGTGACAGTCATCCTATATGAGCTGTTGAAGGTCGTGAGTAGAACCCTCTCTCTGTTCGCCGCATTTCTGGGGCTGGCAGGGAGCGCCGCAGGAGCCGCCGGCTCTCTCGCTTTTCTCTTCCCTCTGATTGTGTTGGAAAAGGCAGTGTACCTGAGCGGATTCACGGCTGATCAGCTGCAAGGGCTCGCCTTCGCGTTTCTCCGGCTGAACGCGCAGGGCTTCAACGTCAGCATGGCGTTTTTCGGATTTCAGATCATCACCGTCGGGTATCTGATCCTGCGGTCGACCTTTCTACCTCGAATACTCGGCGCGCTGTTGGTACTCGGAGGAGCGAGCTACGTCATCGCCTCGTTCCTGAACTTCGTGGCACCTCCATCGGGCGCCCGACTGTCTACCTTCATCATTCCGGTAGCCGTGCTGGGAGAGGGATCGCTGACCCTTTGGCTGCTGGTGAAGGGCGTCAACCTTCGCAACTGGGAGGAGCAGCGGCTTCGCGGAGAGACGACATGAGCTCGATCAAATCGAAAGCGCGGCTCGCCGGAATTCTGTATCTGGCGATGAGCGCACCGGCATGGTTCAGCCTCATGTACATCCCGTCCACCTTCGTCGTGCGCGGGAATGCGACGGCTACGGCCGCGAACATCGTGAATGGCGAGCTCGTCTACCGTCTCGGCATTCTCAGCGAGCTCGTTTCTCAAACGCTTTTCATTTTCCTTGTCCTCGTCCTCTATGATCTGCTCAAGGACGTCGACAGGAAACAGGCCAGGCTCATGGTGACACTGGTTGCAGTCTCCGTCGCCTTCGAATTCGTCAACTGCCTCAATCTCGTCGCGCCGCTGATCCTGTTGAGCGGAGCCGAATACTTGTCGGCCTTTACGAAGCCGCAATTAGACGCGTTTGCTATGGTCTTCCTCAAGCTTCGCAACGAGGGACTGGGTGTCGTCTCGCTGCTGTGGGGGCTGTGGCTCCTTCCCTTCGGCGTTCTCGTATTCAAGTCCGGCTTCGTTCCCAAAGTTCTGGGCGTCCTGCTGGTAGTTGCCTGCTTCGCCTATATCACCGACAGCGTCACCTCCATCGTCGTTGCGGCCCCCATGCACACTCTCTCCAATGTGACGCTTGCACTTGGCGGCATCGGCGAGTTGTCGATTGTCCTCTGGTTTCTCGTCAAGGGAGCCAGTGTTCCACCACAAGAGGCTCGCCCCACATGACTCGCAAGACGAACGCAAGAATCGCCGGCGTCACGTTTCTCTTCTACATCGCTGCCGGGGTCCTCAGCATGGTCCTGTTCGGCCGAGCGGCGAGCGGAGATGGCATCGGGGAGAAACTAGCGGCGATCGCCCAGCATTCGACGGATGTGCGCATCGTCGTCGTGCTCGGGCTGCTCGAGGCCTTCTGTGCCCTGGTGTTGGGCGTGACGCTCTATGCGATCACCCGCGAACAGGATCCCGATCTCGCGATGCTGGGCCTGGTCTCTCGCGTCGGCGAGGGCGTGATCGGCGCCAGCATACCTGTGGCGCTGGGACTGCTCTGGCTCGCGACTGCCAGCGGAGCTAATGCGCCCGACGCCCCAACCGCGCGCGGGTTAGCAGCGTTCCTGCTGCGGGTCGATGGGTGGGGAACGCTGATCAGCGCGACCTTCTTCGCCGTGGGGAGCACGTTTTTCTCCTGGCTCCTGCTGCGCGGGCGGATGATCCCCCTCACACTGGCTTGGCTCGGAGTCGGAGGGTCGATGCTGCTGGTGGCGTGTCTTCCCCTGCAGCTCGCCGGATTTCTGAGCGGCCCGCTCACATCGCTGATGTGGATACCAATCGCCGTGTTCGAGGTGGTGCTCGCGCTGTGGCTGCTCGTCAAAGGCGTCGCGCCGCCGGCGCGGAGCCAATCGACATGATGTTGCTGCCTGACGGCATTAGCGCTGGTGACGTCTCACCGTTGCCCGTGCGCGAGCGCATTCAGGCTCTCGACGTGCTCCGCGGCGTGGCGGTCGCCGGCATTCTCGTCGCGAACGTGCTGATTTTCTTCGGCCTGTTCGCCATGCCGCCGGATCGCGCCGCTGCTCTGCCGACCGTCGCTGCCGACCGCGTCGCTTCTTTTCTCGAGCGAGTCTTTGTCGACGGGAAGTTCTATTCGCTGTACTCGTTGCTGTTCGGCATCGGCTTCGGCGTGCAGCTCGCACGCGGCGGCGCTG
Source organism: Gemmatimonadota bacterium (assembly GCA_030948945.1). The sequence continues at coordinate 26,435 of JALYZH010000203.1, forward strand.
CGGCGTTGCCGAGGTTCAGGCGGCGTCTCCGCATCCTGCTGGGGATTGGTGCGATTCACGCCTTCCATATCTCCCACCTTCGGTCGGAGGACTACTCGGCGTCGTCATGCAGGCGGTCTGCGTTCCGATGCTCGCCATTGGGTACGCAGCCACGATTGGACTGATTGTCGTAGATGGCTGGCGTTTCATCACGGTGTTCGCGTCAGTCGGCCGAATGGCGCTGACGAATTACCTGATGCACTCGATCGTCTGCGTCACGCTCTCGTACGGATTTGGGCTGGCACTGTGGTGGCGAGTCGGCGCCGCGCAGGCGATGGCGATAGCCGCTGCAATCATCGTGGTGCAGATCCCGCTCAGCGCGTGGTGGCTCTCGCGCTTCCGGTTCGGGCCGGTCGAGTGGATCTGGCGGAGGCTCACTTACGGCCGACCGCTCTGAGAGAGGGCGCTAAATTGTGGGGTGATTCTTTTTTCAGCACCCCACAGTTCTTTGTTCGAGCCGAATGCCTGACATCGACAGAATAGGACCCGGCGATCCGCGGTACGTCGCGGTCGTCGACAAGCGCTTCAACAAGCGCTTCAGTGCGAGTCCCGACTACGTCCAGCTAATCAACTCCGCCGATGAGGTGGTGTCGGCGGTGGCGGGCGCCGTGAGGGAAGGACGACGTCTCGTCGTGACGAGTGGCGGCCACTGCCTCGAGGGATTCGTCTCTGATGCCGACGTGCGGGTGATCATCGATGTCTCGCCGATGAAGCGTGTGTACTACGACGCGAACATGGGCGCCGTCGCCGTCGAGGCGGGCGCCACGGTTGGCGAGACCTTCCGCGCGCTGTTCGAGAGGTGGGGAGTGACCTTACCGCTCGGCGAATACCCAGAGATCGGCATGGGCGGGCACGTTGTCGGCGGCGCATTTGGCTTCCTCTGCCGACAGCTCGGTCTCGCAGCGGATTATCTGTACGCGGTCGAGGTCGTCACCGTGAACGAGACCGGACGCGCGAGCAGCATCGTTGCGACCCGCGAGAAGTCCGACCCTCATCACGATCTCTGGTGGGCGCACACCGGCGGCGGTGGTGGCAACTTCGGCGTCGTCACGCGGTACTGGTTCAGATCACCCGGCGCATCCGGTGATGATCCAGCCAGACTGTTGCCCCGCGCGCCCAAATCGATCATCAGCTTCAACGCGGAATGGAGCTGGAGCGACATCGATGAGCCGTCCTTCCTGCGACTTGTCAGAAATCACGGGATCTGGTGCGAGAGAAACAGTGACGCCGATTCCCCGTTCGCATCTCTCTGGACTCTTCTCGAGCTCCATCGAAAGCAGTTCGGAAAGATCATCGCCCGTGGTGTGAGCACCGCCGGCGCGGCGGCGGAGCGGCAGGTGGATGATCATCTCGCCGCACTGAGCGAAGGGCTCGGCGCGCCCAAGAATCGTGAGCTGACGCGGATGTCATGGCTCGAGTTCGCACTGAATCCGTTTCCCGATCTGTTCGCGATGCCGCCAGGCGGTGTGAGTGCAAAGGTGAAGGACGCATTGCTGAAAAAGCGGTTCACCGATCGTCAGATCGCAGTCGCCTACGATTATCTGACCCGCACCGACCACGACATCATGGGTGGACTGTTGGGGCTCGCGACCTACGGCGGGCGCATCAATAGCGTCGCGCGCGATGCAACCGCCGCTTCACAGCGCGACTCTATTCTCGACACCGCTTGCAACACCGGCTGGGTGGATCCGCGAGACGAGGCAAAGAATCTCACATGGGTGCGGGCTTTCTATCGTGATCTGTTTGCTGATACCGGCGGCGTCCCGGTGCCCAACGATAGTTATGGCGGCAGCTTCATAAATCATCCCGACGTCGATCTTGCCGATCCGACACTGAATACATCGGGCGTGCCGTGGCACACGCTGTACTACAAGGAGAACTACCCGCGACTACAGCGAATCAAGAAGCGGTACGACCCGCGAGATGTGTTCCGACACGCACTGTCAATTCGAGGGAGCTGACTCGCGAGCAGCGACTCAAATCCCGAACTGTCTCAAATGGTGGTCCGTGTGGCGGTAGGCGAGCACGCACCACGCGCTCCGGGTCATCTTCCCGAACGCCGGATGGTCGGGCCAAGTCGATTTCGTATTCAGGTTCTCGAACGACTGAACATGCTGGCGCACGGCTGCGCGCTCGGTAGCCCATTCCCTGGGTTTCCTGCCAACCAGCTCTCGCGCGGTCGGTAGTCCTTTGGGGAAGGGAAGCCAGTAGATGAGCAGCTGCTTGAGCGGCGGGTAGCGCACGGGCATTTTTTTCGCCGCCACATCGAGCTCTCCCTTCGCCATCAGCATCCAGTCCACCACATGAGAAAGCATTTGCGGTGCGGTCATCTTTCCCCATAGCGGAGTGGACTCAGGATTCAGGCGCTCCAGTCTGTCGACCAGCTCCTGACGGGCACGCGCGTTCGATAGTGATTTTTTCATCCTCCCCCCTTTTGTTGCGGGCCGGCTCCACCGCGGCGATAATTTGCGATGATTCATGAGTGGACGCGCGGCGAGTACACGATCAGCTCCGATCGGGAGCGCCTCGACATCGACGTCATTCACGGCTTTCTGGCGCGGTCATATTGGGCAAAGGATCGCACACGCGAACGTGTGATTGAATCAATAGAACATTCTCTGCCGTTCGGCCTCTATCATCGCGATGAACAGGTCGGATTTGCGCGGGTGCTGACCGATTACGTCGTGTTGGCCTTCCTGGCGGACGTTTTCGTCCTCGAGGCGCATCGAGGCAAGGGTCTTGGCAGCTGGCTGGTCGAAGCAATCACGACCGTTCCGGAGCTCGGCCACATACGCCGGTGGCTGCTGGGCACGCGCGACGCACACGAGCTCTATCGTCGATTCGGTTTTGTAGAGCCAAAGCCGAACGTGCTCATGGAAAAGCTCGACCCGGAGAGTGACCGGCCGCGCTGAGGGTCTCATCCTCATTCAGGGCACTAATGCGGGGCATTTTCCCCGTCGTGTACAGCTCCGAGAGACGCACGATGTCCTGCCGGCTCTCACCCACGAACGGGCCGTGCATTACCAGTGGGATGCGCTGACGCTCGCCGGCGTAGAGAATTAGTCGCGCGCCGTTGTCGCCGGCGGTGATCCTCACGGACGCGTCGTTTCCTGTGTCGGTTTGTGGCTCCGCGAGCCATCCCACCTGACCCGCTATTAATCGAGTGCGCTCAGCGCCGACGGAGACGGCTCCATCGAGCACGTACAGGAATCCGTTGTACGAATCGGGCAGCTCCTGATCGAAGCGGGCACCCGGTTCCAACCGAATATCCACCAGCGTCACGGGAACGAAGTTGTGCGTTGCCGAGTGCGCGGAGCCGGAGCTCCCACTGTAAACCCGAGCCTCGACCCCGGGCTCACGTCGCACGGGCACGCTGTCCCGCGTGATGCGCTCGAATCGCGGCGCGGCCCAGCGGGCGCTTCGTGTGAGCGTCAGCCACAACTGCAATATGCGGCTCCTTCCGACGGGTACGACGTGTTCATTGTGAATCACCCCACTCCCGGCCGTCATCCACAGCACGTCCCCTTCTCTGAGCGTTCCTTCATCCCGATCCTTCAGCTCTCCTTCCACGACGAACGTCACGGTCTCGAACCCGCCATGGGGATGCGCACCACCAGCTTCGCGCCCCGGCTCGAGATCGATGCGGTCGTCCATGAGCACGATGAACGGGTCGTTGCGCGCGAACTCGTTGGAGTTGACGACGGTGACGGCGGTGTGTCCGTCGCCGATGAATCCTGGCGACGGAGGCGCCGTTGTGACTACTCGGCCTATTCCGCGATCGGACATGGCTACGCTCCTACGACGGCGGGGCGACGGCGGAGGGCCACATTGCCAAACCCGCCGATGATCCCAACAATAAGAACAATCCAGGTTAACGTCACGTGCCAGCGCCCAGCGATCGCGAGCCACGCATCGAGCGAGTACTGACCGAAGCCGGTCAGGGCGAGCGCAAACGCGGCAGCGGCGTACAGGAGCGGCAGCTCGATACCGTTGTTCTGCGCGAACAGTCCGTGTCCCCAGTGCACCGTGACCGCCGCGACGATCATCACTGAGATCATGAGCGCCGGTCCGATCGGGCCAAGGAAGCCGAATGCGACGAGGATGCCACTGAGGACTTCGGTGATCGAGGCCGCCGCCGCGAAGGCAACTCTCGGCTGAAATCCGAGCTGTTCCAAAAACTCACCGGTCTTGCCGAGGCCGTAGCCCCCGAACCATCCGAACAACTTCTGCGCTCCATGTCCGGCCATGATAAGGCCGACGACCACTCGCACGAGCAGGAGTCCAATGCTCAGCGTCTGTAGATCTCCTCCGTAGGTACCCATAGTGCCTTTCCCCCTTTCTCTATATTAGATTACTGTTCGTAACTATCCGTAACCTAAAACGCTCGTTCGCGGCAAAAAAGAAGGCACGCGAACGTGCCTGAGTCACTTCGGAGTAACCAATGGGAAAAGCGCCACTCGAGCAGCCGGCCGAGGTGCAGCATACCCCGGGCAACTGCCACGCGCGCGAGATGTTGGCGCGTGTTGGAGACAAGTGGTCCGTGTACGTCATCCACGTCCTCGGCGATGCCGGCACATTGCGATTCAACGAACTGCGCGGCAGAGTCGATGGGATCAGCCAGCGGATGCTGACGGTGACGCTCCGCGGGATGGAGCGCGATGGTTTGGTGAAGCGCACGGTATTTCCCGAAGTCCCGCCGCGCGTCGAGTACGAGCTGACGAAACTCGGCAGGACGCTTCGTCAGCTCGTGCGCGGGCTCGTCGATTGGTCAGGCGCCCATCTCACCGAGGTCGACGCGGCGCGAGCCGCGTACGATGCGCGGACTCGGCGCCGTGCGCTTCAGACTCAGACATGAACGCGACCGGACGTTTTCGGCGGGTCGGAGCTGTGCTGGTCGTGGGTCTCGTCTACCTTGTCGCCGGCCTCGTGTTCGCCTCGCTGGCCAAGTCGGCTACGTCAGACCAGGTGCGCGTTGGTTGGCGCTGGGCTGCGTGGCTGATCAGCGCCGTCGCATTCGCCGCGCACATAGGTTACGAGCACCTTCGGCTGCGCAACCCGCCTCGGACCACCGCGCTACACGCGTCGCTGGCTGTTGGCCTGGGGGCGTTCGGAATCGCGGTCGCGGCATGTCTTCATTCGCGGACAACACACGGACATTTCCCGGCTTTTGCCCTCGTGCTCTGGCCCGTTTTGACTGCAATACCTGCGTTTGTCGTCGCCCTGGCGGCTGCTGCCCTGTTTGCCCGAATGAAGCGCAGCCTTTAGCGCAGTCTCACATAGCGTCAGCCGCCAGTCACGCCGCCGGCGCGAAGTAGCGAGTGCCGCCGATTCGGCTCCTTCTTCAGAGTAGCACGATATTCCGCGCTCGCCTCGCCGGGCCGATGTAGCTGCATCAACATGTCGCCGAAGAGCTCACGAGCCGGCGCGAGCGGCCCAGGCGTCACGGCGTTCTTCTCGGTCGCGTCCTCACGCGCTACTGCTTCGCGCATCTCCCGGAGTGCTTCGGTCTCCTTCTTCTCGGCGAGATCGAGCCACGCCCGAGCCTCGAGATTCTGGATGGCTATCTGCTCCGCCCAATAGGCTTCACCCTTCGCGCTCAACCGTTGTTGAATCGACGCCAGCGAATCGATGGAGACGTGTGCCTTGCCGAGATCTCCGGTGTGCGACGCGCCGAGTGCGCGGGCGAAGTACGTCATCGCCTCCGTGTACGGATACGCGCTCGCCTTGGGCTCGAGCGCGGCGGCTTCCGCCCACGAACTCCGCTCCAGCACCCAGCGCGCCGGAATCGCCGCGAGCGCGAACACGCCCGCAGAACCGGGAGCCGCACCAGTAACAGCGTTGGGGTCGAATCGTGCCGCGATCGATGGCAGCCCATCGAGAATCGCCTTTGCTTCGGCTTCCTTTCCCTGCTGCAGATAAGCGTACATCGCGTAGTCCGAAGCATGCAGTGTTTCTGCGAGCGCGCCGGAGCTCATCGCGACCTTCATCGACCGATTGTTCGCAGCGACTGATTCGTCCCACATGCCGACTCTGGTAAACGTGTGGGAGGGCATGTGCAGCGCGTGCGCGGCGGACGGAGCGATGCTCGCATAGCGCTGCGCCGCTGCGCGGGCCTTGTCGGCGAGTGGCGGATAGTCGTAGCTGTGGATGATGTAGTGCGCAATTCCGGGATGATTCGGCTGCTTCGCCCAGAGCGCCTCGAGATTACCGCCCGCCTTGAGCTGATTCGCGTAGGTCTTGTCCGTAGGCGGTGCCGACGCGGCCAGTGAAAGCGCGTAGAAGATCATCGCTTCGGTATCCGCCGGCTGGCGCATGACGAGGTCGTTCATTGCGCGCTCGTACGCGACGATGCGCGTCCGCTGATCCTTGTGCTCGAAATCGTCGTAGAGCATGCCGACGGCGCGTATGTAAGCGCGCTCGCGCTCAGGTGCGTTAGCTCCAAGTCGCATTGCCGCGTCAACGGCCTGCCTGCCCTGCTGCAGCTGCGCGGCGGACCGGTTGCCAGCCGCCATCGGATTGCTCCATCGGCTGAGCGCGATCCCCCACTGTGCCATCGCGCAGGTGGGATCGGCCACTAGAACTTCGTTGAAGGCGCGGATCGATGCGCCGAATTCGAAGGAATGCAGCAGCGCAACGGCACGATCGAACTCCGGCGCGACCTCAGGGCTGCACGACGTGGCGAAGTGGACGGTGCCGAAATCTTCAGCCGGGGTGCCCGGCGGATGCGCGTGCTCCTGCGCAGAAGCACACAGAGTGGGAACAGCGAAAAGAGCCGCGGCCGCGGCGACAGATACGCGTATCATGTGCCTCTCCTTGCTGCTTCATTGTGCGGCGCGAGGGCGCTGACGGCAAGAGCTTGATCATGCGGGAACCCGGCGGTTGATTCCCAGGATCAATGTGACTGACATCGGAGCTATCATGACTACCAAACTCGGCGACGCCTATCTTCGGAACACCGTTCGTACTTACCGCACCTACAAGGAGATGGCCGAGCGGGCGATCGAACAGGTCAAGTCAGAGGAAGACCTGAATCGGGAGCTCGACGAGAACTCGAACAGCATCGCGATCATCGTCAAGCACATGGCCGGCAACCTCCGCTCACGCTTTCGCGACTTCCTCACATCCGACGGAGAGAAACCGGATCGCAACCGGGACACGGAGTTCGAGAGCGCTGGGCGTGTTTCGCGCGAGCAGCTTCTGCGCGGGTGGAACGAGGCGTGGCATATCGCCATGGGCTCGATCGAGGCGCTGACTCCGGACGATCTCGAGCGCACGATACGGATTCGTGACGAGCAGATGCTCGTCGTCGAGGCGCTAAACAGATCCGTGACACACGCGGCGTATCACGTCGGGCAAATCGTCTACCTCGCCCGATACTTCGCGCAGGGCGATTGGAAGACGCTGAGCATTCCCAAGGCCCGCCCAGCTCAGGCCGCCGCTGGAGCGGGCAAGCGATAGCGCGGCGTCGCTAACGCCTAGCGCAACCCGGCCATGAACTCGTTCATGTAGCGCTCGACCTGATCCGGGTGTGTCAGAAAAATCAGGTGCCTCGCGCCCTGCATCGTCACCATTCGAGATCCACGCAGCTCGTGCGACACATACTCACGTTGCGCCCGGTTGACAGGTCCCACGATGTCGAGCGCGTGCTGAACGGCCTTGCGTCTCGCGGCGTCTTCTCCGATCCATTCCTGTATCCCGGCCGGCTGGTACCTCACCGAGTCGCGCGCGGCGAAAATGAAAATCGCGGGCGCGTGGACCCTGGCGAAGGGAGTGCGCTCGCCCGCCGCGATGGCCGCCTCGATTTTTACGGGCGCCGGATTGTAGTTGCCGAGGTAGGGATTGAATCCTTCATAGAAGTACGCGGCGCGCACCGCTGATTCGGTATTGTCGATGAGTCCGACGCGCTGCCGGTAAGCCCATGCAGCTTTCGGTGATGCTGAATCTTCGGGTTCGGGCATTACCTGCCGTATCGCGGGCGGATACGGGAGTGTCGACAGGATAGCGAGCGAAGGAGCAAAGCTGCGCTGTATAGAATCTGCAGCGACAGCATCGTACCCGGCATCCAGATAGATGAGACCGATGACACGGTCGGGATACCTCGCCGCAAAATGGGTGATCTCGTATCCGCCGATGGAATGGCCGGCGAGCAGCGCGCGCGAGATGCCAAGCGTATCGAGCACGGCGTGAATGTCTGCGGCCAGCGTCGCTTGGTCGTACCCACCGGGTGGGTGGGAAGACTCACCGAATCCGCGACGAGTGATCGCGATGACCCTGTGACCCCGCGTGAATCTCTGCGCAAAGTCATCGAAGACGTGTGCGTTGTTACCGATGCCGCTGAGAAAAACGAGTGGAGTCCCGGTGCCGCCGAAATCGAGCACGTGAAGGCGCACCCCCGGCGCGACATTCACACCGAGAGCGCGGTGTGGAGCAGGATCATTCCATCCGTCGTCGGGAACAGTGCGTGGCGTCTGGGGCGCGACGTAGCCGAGTCCAGTGGGTGAGATGCGCGGCGAGTTCGCCGGATCTCGTTTGCAAGCCGCTGCTGTTCCGATCGCCAGTATGGTCAGAGCGACGAATTCGAAGGCTCGATTCATTCTCGAGGAACAATGCCTCCGCATTTAGATTCAAGTCAATCCGTTTTAATTGCGAAGACGCAGGAGTTCTAGGACGAAATGGCCGAGCACCGCGCGGGAAGTTCGCTCGAGATCGTGCCCGAGGCGCTGACAAGCCCCGTCGCGACGGCGCTCATCGCGCAACTCAACGCGGACCTCTCCGCTGACTATCCTGAGCCTGGTGCGACCCACTTCAAGCTGGATCCGGGTGAAGTCGCCCCCGGCGCCGGCGTGTTCGTCGTCGCCCGCTGGAACGGACGTCCAGTCGGGTGCGGCGCTCTTCGTTGCCTTCGCGAAGCTGCCCTCATGCGCGAGCTCGGGCCGCGTGTCGGAGAATTGAAGCGGATGTACGTCGCGCGCGATATGAGGGGCAAAGGGATCGGGCGGGCGCTGCTCGACCGGCTCGAATCCGAAGCGCGCCTCTTGGGTCTCGATCGACTGGTGCTGGAGACCGGGACCCGGTCTGCTGAAGCGATCGCGCTCTATCGGCGCGCGGGATTCACGTCGATCCCGGCGTACGGCGAATATGTGGCGTCGCCCGGGACGAGCGTCTGCCTGGAAAAGCGGTTGTAGATCTAGTTAGTGCTCGCGGCGACCCACGGGTCGTACGACATCCACTGCTGATCGGGCGCGAAGAGAAACACCATTCCGCCGTCGGCGAGCTCGGGAAGCACGCGCTGAGCGCGCTCCTGTTCCATCGCGGGACAACCTTCGCTCCGTCCGGCACGGTCCGCCGTCACATACGGCGCGCCGTGGGCGACGACGCCCCGCGCGAGCGCGTTGTCGTTGAAATTCTCGGAAACGCCTTTAAGCCGTAGCCCGATGGAGCTGTACGACCGTCCACCGGTGTGGCCGTGGAAGTCGTAAGTGTTCTCGGCGAGATAAAGCCCGAGCGAAGTCGCGGCACTTCCCCGCGCATTCGAGAACCGGGTCGGGACACCGTACTGCGTCCGCGACGACCCGCGGCCGTGGGCGACGGCGAATGGACCCTCGAGAACCTTGAGCGCCTGCATGTCGAAGACGTAGCCGCGCGGCTCGGTGCTGGGCAGACCGTAATCGACGAAGTACAGCACCGGCTTCTTCACTTCGCTGGGATGCGCCGCCAGGTAGGCGAAGTAGCTGCGGAAAGCGGTCTCGAGCGCCTTTGGGTGACTCAGCGGACGCACGGCCGCCGCGAGAGCCCGAACGGCAGCGCTGCTTTTGGCCAGAAGGGCGTTCGCCGGTGTTTCAGTGACTGGAATCTCCGAGCGGGTCCCAGCCAGCAGAGTCGCTGCCCCTAGCAGACGCGGGGGATGCGATTCCGTTCCGGGAATCAGGCGCGCTCCAGCCAGGATCAGGGCGAAAGCGCCGATAAGTCCGTTCGTGAGATATTTGCCCAGGCCCACTCTCTGCTCCTCGACCAACGGCACCGCGGCGCCAGTATACGTGACGAACTACGGGAGCGGACTAGACCGTTCCTGCAGGATTTTTCGGGTTCTACTATTGGACTGCCGAAGTATAGGGTTGGAAACGCGATCCTGCAGTTTTTTTTTGCTTGCTCCGCCGCGCCCTGGAGAGATACTCACAGAAGCCGGAGGGGTGCCTCAATGCTTAGCAGTCGTGCGAAGCATGAACTAGCCCAGATTTTCCTGGATGAAGCGCGGACTTAGGTGCACATCCACCTGGACAAGCGGCGCTTCACCAATGCAGCAGAAGCTGTGGATCTCTCCGGCTTTGATGACGAGAATGTCGCCCGCACCGGCCTCGAATTCCTCTCCGTTCACGACCCAGAGACCGCGGCCTTCCCTCACTATTTGGACTTCATCGTACGGATGGCGATGAGGGCCTGGGCCACGACCTGGTTGAGCGCTGAGGAGGAACACGGAGACATTCACGTCTCCGTTGTCGGTCCCGACGAATTGGTGGGAGCTGCCCTTGAATGGCAGATCTTCCTGACGGACGCGGTACATCTGCCGTTAGCGCCGCGCGAATTTGAGGTGCGTTACACCCGGAGCCGCCACCGTTCGTACGAGCTCGAGACCGTGCAAGTCGTCGCCGACGCCGTCGAAGAGCCGCTCACCGCTGCCGAGCAGCGTCGGCACCAGGCTGATGTCCATCTGATCGACGAGGCCGGCTACGAGATATTGCTGCGCCGCACTCGCTCCACCTGCGAGCGATACGTCCTTGCGGCCGGCTGCTTTGCGCGCCTGATCGAGAGCTGACTCGATACCGTCGGTGACGAAGGTGAATGTCGTTCCACCTTCTAGCACCAATGGCGCGCGCGCGTGATGCGTGAGCACGAACACCGGATGGTGGAACGGCGGGTTGTCTCCCCACCAACCATTCCACAGCTTTTTCGCGTTCCAACCGCCGGGATGACCGCCGAACATGTTGCGCCCCATCACGGTGGCGCCGATGTTGGCGAGCGACTCCTCGACGACCGCGGTGCTTTCGTTGACTTCACCGCCGTCCATTTCGTGCTCGTCACGAAATATCGCCAGCGCAAAGGCCCACTCGTGCAGACGCGTGCCGCCCACGCCGAGGGGGTTGTCCACGCTCTGGTTAGGGCCGGCAATGAAGCCGTCGAGCGACATCGAGATCTTGAAGCGCAGCTTCGACACGCTTTAAAATCTGCTGGCCGTGATGCGGCAAACGAAAGAGCGGCCAGCGCATTTCTTACCTGATGGGCCAGGTTCCTCCGACAGCCTTATAAACCGCGACCAGCGCGGTAGCCGCCGCGGTGTGTCCCTGCGCCAGCTGATTCTCCGCGTCGAGCAGCGTACGCTCGGCATCCAGCACCTGAAGGAAATCCGTGAGCCCCGCTTCGAACCGCTGTTGGGCCAGATCTGCGGCGCGAGCGCTCGACCGCACTGCACTCTCCAGGATCGCCAGGCGAGCGTGGGCCCGATCGTACATCACGATCGATCCTTCGCTCTCTTCGAGGGCGCGAAGCACCGTCGCGTTGTACGTGGCTTGCGCCTCGTCCTGTACCGATTCCGCGACCTCGACCCTCTGCCGCACTCGACCCAAATCAAAAAGAGGGAAAGTCACGACCGGGCCGACCAGCAACCTCGAATTGCTGCGCTTGAAGAGGGAATCGACCGAATTCGCCACGTAACCCGCGCGCGCGGCGATCGTGACGCGCGGCAGGTATTCCGCTCGCGCCGAGCCGACGAATAACGACTGCGCCGCGAGCTGTCGTTCCGCGCGCAACACGTCGGGGCGGCGACGAACGAGCTGGCTCGGAGAGCCGACGTACAACGTATCCGGAAGGCGGGGCAGCGATCCCGAGTCGAGAAGAGCCGCCGGAAGCGCATCAGGAGCACGTCCCAGCAAAACGGCCAGCCGGTTCTTGTCCAGCGTGATCTGTGATTCGAGCAGCGGCGTCGATGCCAGTGTCAGGTACAGCACCGACTTTGCCCGCTCGGTATCGAACGCCGTTCCACGTCCGGCCGCCAGACGATCTTCGGTCAGCCTGACGATCTTCCGTTGATTGGTCGCGTTGCGCTGGGCCACGGCGAGCTGCCGTTGAGCGCCCCGCAGGTCGAAGTACGTGCGCGCGACCTCGGCCGCAACGCTCACCTGGACGTCCTCGAGACCGTACTCTGACGACTCGGCAAGGGCGCTTTGCGCCTTGATCCTACGCCCGACGCGGCCGAAGATGTCCGCCTCCCACGACGCGTCGAAGCCCACGTCCCACAGTTGTTGTGTCGGCAGCTGACTCGCGAGCCCCGGCGTCTGCGCCAGCGAGGATTGAAACCGCGATGTGCTTCCCGTTCCGGTTATCGTCGGCACGAGGTCAAACGAAGCGAGGCGTCGCGCCACGCGCGCGCCTGTGAGACGCGATTGAGCGATGCGCACATCCATGTTCGCGCGCTGGGCTTCCCGAACCAGCATCGTTAGCGTGGTGTCGGCGAGCTCGCTCCAGAACGGAGCTGACGCCAGCGTCGCACTCACGTTGACCGCGCTCGTCGGGATCTCCCCGGGTTGAGACGTCGCGGCCGCATCCGTGCCGACAGGCGTGCCGCTGCCGACGCTGTACGCAGCGGGAACCGGTACTTCGGCTGCCCGGTACGCCGGCGTGGAACACCCAGCCAGTAATCCGGCGAGCGCCGTCAGGATCTTACGCATGACTGGTACCCTCATTCCCCACCGCCAGCGATGGCCGCCACGCATGGAGAGGTTTTATGTCGTCAGGATCTGTTACGGGCTTTCCGGTGCGCCTCTCGACGAGACCACGGACGAGCACGTAAAACAGCGGAGTGAAGAGAAGTCCGAGGAAAGTGACGCCGAGCATTCCGGAGAACACGGCGATGCCCATCACGCGCCGCATCTCCGCGCCCGCGCCGCTCGCAACGATGAGAGGTACCACTCCCATAATGAACGCAAACGACGTCATGAGAATAGGACGCAGCCTGATACGAGCAGCCTCGAGCGCGGCAGTGTAGCGATCGCGCCCCTGCCGCTCGAGGTCGCGGGCGAACTCGACTATCAAAATCGCGTTCTTGCACGCGAGCCCTACCAGAACAAGCAGCCCGATCTGGGTAAAGACGTTGTTGTCGCCGCGCGTCAGCCAGACACCGGCAATCGCGGAGACGAGACACATCGGCACGATCAGCACTATGACGAGCGGCAGTGACCAGCTCTCGTACTGCGCAGCCAGAACGAGGAAGACGAGAAGAATGCAGAGCGGAAAGACCAGGATGGCCGTGTTGCCGGCCAGTTTCTGCTGGTACGTCAGCTCCGTCCACTCGAACCCGATTCCATTGGGCAGCGTCTCGGTAGCAAGTCGCTCCATCATTTGTACCGCGGACCCAGCGCTTACTCCCGGCGCCGCGCTGCCGCTGATATCAGCCGCGGGGTACCCGTTGTAGTGCGTAACCTGATCCGGTCCGTACGACTGCTTCATCGTAAGGACAGACCCAAGCGGCACCATCTCACCGCGAGCGTTCCGAACCTTGAGCTGCGTAATGTTCTCGGCGCTCGATCGATATGGCGCGTCGGCCTGCGCGATCACCTGGTACGTGCGGCCGAACTTGTTGAAGTCGTTGACGTACTCCGAGCCGAGATATATCTGCAGCGTCGAGAAGAGATCATTTAGCCGAATGTCGAGCTGCTTCACCTTGTCTCGATCGACATCCGCGAAGAGCTGAGGCACGTTGATCTGGAAGCTCGAGAACTGCCCGGCGAGGCCCGGCGTCTGATACGCTCGGCCGAGCAGCGTCTGCGTGGTCGCATAGAGCGTCGAATCGCCCAATCCGGCTTTGTCCTCGATCATCATCTTGAAGCCACCGATTGCCCCCATCCCGTTCACCGCGGGCGGGGGGAACACGGCGACGAAGCCGTCCTGAATGGCGGAGAACTTCTGGTTGAGCGCCATTAGAATCGCGCCGCTCTTCAGGTCCTTCGCCTTCCGCTCCTCGAACGGCTTGAGCCCGAAGAAGATGACTCCCGCGTTAGACTTGGGCCCGAAGCTGCTGATGGACAGGCCCGGAAATTCGACGGCGTGCTCTACGCCTGGCTGCTTGAGGGCGATCTCGGACATTCGTCTTATCACGGCCTCCGTGCGGTCGAGAGACGCGGCGTCCGGGAGCTGCGCGATCGCGACGAGGTACCGCTTGTCCTGGCTCGGTACGAATCCCTTTGGCACCCTGGAGAATCCGATGAGTCCAAGCAGAACCAGTGCGCCATATACAGCGAGCGGCAATACTGAGCGTCGGGTCACGCGCTGAACGACGTTCCCGTAACGCGCGGACGTGCGTCCGAAGAAGCGGTTGAACGGACCAAAGGCCCAGCCGAGGAGCCGGTTCATGACGCGCGTAGGCGCATCGTCCGGAGCTCCACGCGGGCGAAGGAGCACGGCGGCGAGAGCCGGCGACAACGTCAGCGAGTTGAACGCCGAGATCAGCGTCGAGAAGGCGATCGTAAGCGCGAACTGCCGGTAGAACTGTCCGGTGAGGCCGCTGATGAACGCTACCGGGACGAACACCGCGCACAGCACCAGCGCGATGGCGATGATCGGTCCGCTGACTTCCTCCATCGCGCGGTGACTCGCATCCAGAGGTGTAAGACCCTCCTCGATGTGTCGCTCCACGTTCTCCACCACGACGATGGCATCATCGACGACGATGCCTATCGCCAGCACCAGTCCGAACAAAGACAGCGTGTTGATGGAGAACCCGGTCCCCAGCATCACGGCAAAGGTGCCGACGATGGAGATGGGCACCGCAGCCAGTGGTATGATCGACGCGCGCCACGTCTGCAGGAAGAGAACGACCACGATGACGACCATCAGGGTGGCTGCGAGCAGCGTCAGGATCACTTCACGAATCGAATCGCGCACGAACAGCGTCGGATCATATACAGAGGACCATTCGACGCCCTGCGGGAAGCGCGTCTTGAGGTCGGCCATTTTCGCGCGGATGTTGCTGGAGAGCGCGAGCGCGTTCGATCCCGGCGCTTGGAACACGACGATTGCGACGGCAGCCTTGTTATCGAGCAGCGCGCGCAGCCCAAAGGTCCCGGCCGCGAGCTCGATGCGCGCGACATCGCGGAGACGGGTCACCTCCCCTACAGTGCCGGTCTTGACGATGATGTTTCCGAACTCCTTCTCGTCCGTGAGTCTTCCGCGCGCATTCACCGTGAGCTGATACGCCACCGGATCATTCATCGGCGGCGCACCGACGGTTCCCGCTGCGACCTGGAGGTTTTGTTCGCGAATCGCCTGCACGACGTCGCCGGCAGAGAGCCCGTGAGAGGCAACGCGGTTCGGATCGAGCCAGACACGCATCGCATAGTCACCGGCGCCAAACACGATCACCTGACCGGCTCCGGGTATCCGCGACAACTCATTGCGGACGTTGAGCAGCGCATAGTTCCGAAGGTAGACCGGATCGTACCGGCCGTCGGGTGAAAACAGGTGCACGACCATCGTGATGTCTGGGGAGCGCTTTTGAGTGACGACACCGAGGGCGCGCACCTCTTCCGGCAATCGCGCCAGTGCCTGGGCCACGCGATTCTGCACTTGTACCTGCGCGAGATCGACGTTCGTACCGATCTGGAATGTGACGGTGAGATTGAACGACCCGTCGGCCGCGGCCGACGATGTCATATAGAGCATCCGCTCGACGCCGTTGATGGCGTCCTCGAGTGGCGTGCCCACCGTCTGTGCGAGCACGGTCGGATTCGCGCCAGGATAGATCGCGCTAACGGTGATGGTCGGCGGCGTGACTTCGGGATACTCGCTGATCGGAAGATTGCGCATCGCGATCAGCCCGGCAGCAAGAATGACGAACGACAGAACGACCGCGAAGATTGGACGGTCGATGAAAAAGCGTGAGAAACGCACTTGATGGCCTCCGGTTAAGTCGTGCTACCGCACCGCCGGCGCCGGCGCGGCGGATTCGGCAACCATTGCAGCATTCGTGGCGGCGACCTTCATCCCGGGGCGAACCCGCATCAGGCCGTTGATGACTACGCGCTCTCCGGGCTTGAGCCCGGATTGAACCGTGCGCAAACCGTCGACGACGCGGCCGGTCACGACCGGGCGATACTCCACGGTGCTGTCGTTCTTCAACACGAGCACGAACTTCCGATCCTGGTCTGTGCCGATCGCCTGATCCTGAACCATCGTTGCCAAATGGCGATCGCTGCCGAGTAGTCGCACGCGTGCGAACAACCCCGGTGTAAAGAGCCGGTCGGCGTTTGGCAAAACCGCGCGCGCGCGAATCGTTCCGGAGGTGCCGTCGACGCGGTTGTCTACGAAGTTGAGCCTTGCCTCGTGCGGGAATCCGGTCTCGTTGGCGAGGCCGATCAGAACCGCCCGCCCCTTCGGACCGGCGGATGTGGCGGCCATGTACTTCAGGTACGCCGCCTCGTCGGTGTCGAAATACACGTAGATGGGATCGAGTGAGACGATCGTCGTGAGCAGCGTCGGTGACGGCGGGCCTCCTTGCACGAGATTTCCCGCGGTGATCTCCGCGCGGCCGACGCGTCCGGAAATCGGGGCGCGCACGACGGTCCACTCCATGTTCAGTCGGGCAACGCGTACTGCGGCCTCGGCGGCGCGGACGCCGGCGTCCCCTTCAGCGCGGCCGCTGGTGCGTGCGTCCAGCTCCTCGCGCGAAATCGCCTGGCTGTTCACCAGCTTCTGTGCCCGCTCGACTTCCATCCCGGCGAGTTGGTTCCGCGTCCGCGCCTGCGCCAGTACAGCTTCTGCTCTGGCGAGTTCGGCTTTATACGGCCGCTGGTCGATCACGAACAGAACGTCGCCCTGATGGACCATCGCGCCCTCGACGAATCCGACCCGATCCACGAATCCGCCGACGTGCGGCCGAACCTCGACCGAGTTGACGGCTTCGAAGTGGCCAGTGAACTCGTCCCAGTCGGCCACCACGCGCTCGATCGCGGGCGCGACAGTGACCTGTGGAGCCTGCATGGGTGGCGCCTCTTTACGGCATCCGGACGCGCCGAGCGCGAAGACTCCAGCGGCGGCCCACCCGCCGGCGTGAACTCTGAGGGAGACGGATCTGGCGCGAGAGAAGGTGGAACTCATGTTGCACAACTCCATGGCAGCTGACTGCCGCAGCAAACGGCGGTGGCACTTCGTAACGACATGTAGTATGTTACCGGTCGGTAACATTCAGCAATCACCCCTATGTTACCGGTCGGTAACATTTAAGTCAAGGAGGGGTACAAGATATTGTGAAAACAGATATTTCCAACAACAGGCTGAAAACAACAAAAACTCGTAGCTCCACCGTCCCCGTGCGAGCGCGGATTCTGGTAGCGGCGGGAGACCTGTTTCACAAACAGGGTATCCGTGGGGTCGGAGTCGAGGCGATCGCCGAGGCGGCGCAGACGAACAAGATGACCCTGTACCGCCATTTCGATTCGAAGGACGAGCTGATCACGGAATGGGTGCGCGGAATCGTCGCGCACAAAGAGGAGGAGTGGAAGGATCTCACCGCCAAGCACAGGGGAGATCCAGAGGGCCAGCTTCAGGACTGGAGCCGGCGCACCGCCGCGAAGCTTCGCGCGATGGAAGAGCGCGGATCCGCCCTCATGAACGCCTTCGCCGAGTTGCCCAACCCGAACCATCCGGCGCGGCGCGTATTGAAGGAGCACAAGCTCCGAGAGCACAAACGCGTCGTCCGCCTCTGCAAGGCGGCCGGATTTCGGGATCCCGCCCTCTCCGCTGACCTGTTCTCTATGATGCTCGAGGGTGCCCACTCGTGCGGGCAGTCTGTCGGAATGAGGCAGATAGGTGAGCATCTGATGCAAGTCGTTGATCTGATGATAGAAAACGGTCGGCAGCAGCGGGCGCAGCGGACGGGCTGAGACCACCTCGCCGACGGACTCTCATTGGTTAGTCGAACGAGATCGTCCGGAATCGACAACAATCGGCGTCAGCGATGTGTGCCATAAAACAACGGCGCGCCTCTCGGCGCGCCGTTGTTTTCATCGTGATGACCCATTGGGTTGGACTGATTAGGGCCGCACCTCGACCCGCCTATAGGATGCCACCGCTCCGCACGCGAAAGTCGACGTTGTCGGAGATCCACTTCCAGAGCTCCGCCTGATCCCGTGGTGTCGTGCCCGCATGATAGTGCGACCGCCAGGTGGCCATCACCTCGTCATCAACGGTCCACATCCGCACTCGGCGGCGAGGGACCTTCTTCTCCCAGTGTACCGCCACCGTGGGACGTGGATACAGAATGCGAATCGTGGTGTTCTTGGAGAGGTACTCGAGACCACTCACGTTGATGTTGCTGTACTTGCTCAGGCTGTCGTTCTTTTCCGACGGCGTGTCCGGCAATCCGTCGGTGAGCATCACGATATTGAGCGGTGAGAGTACCAGGTTCTGCCGCTTCACGAGCGTACCGACGCGCTCGAAGAACGGGTTGAAGTCGGTGAGCCCGTCATTCGACGGATATTCCTTTCTCAGGAACGCTGCGATCTCTGCGACGCTCATGTTCTGAAAAGTGTGGATCGGCTGGAACGACTTCGTCTCTCCCGGCTTCTCCCCACCGAACGACCCCACGAACACTGCGGTAGGCTGCTTCAGTCCACCCAGTCCGTGAATGTGAGCATAGAGGTAGTTCGCCGTGAAGTCGATCGCGCTCTCATAGTGGGCTTTGCCCCGGAATGAGCCGCTGACATCGATCCCTATGACGAGCGTTGACCGAGCGACCCGCGCGCCATCCGCCGCCGGTGGCGAACACGCCACCCCTGCGCTCAATACGAGAGCTGTTGCAGCGCTGAGAACTGTAGACATGTGCGATAGCCTCATCACGCTACCCTCGGTCGCGGCTCGTGAGGCGTGCGCATTCCTGATCCGCTCTCAAGGTGCGGGCGCGCATGCGCCAGCGGCGTAGCGGCGAGGATTTCCTCGAGTGACTTGAACGGCAGCGAGAACATCGGTCGCGACTTGATCGTGACAACCGCGAAGTTGATTGCGGCGGCCAGGAGCTGGAGCACGGGGAGCGAAAGCAGCTCGAACATGCGCTTCGCTTCCTCGTGGAACCACGCGGTCTCCGCCTTGAGGGCATTGACCGGCTCGCGCCAGAGTCCTGGCTCGATCGCCCTCTCGATGGGGCGCGTTGCACCTTCCATCGGGACAGCCTGCCGCGACAGGATCGCGAGCAACGCTGGAGTTCCGAAACGACCAAACAGGAACCATGACATTCCGCGCACACCGAGCCAGCCGAAGGAGGCCAAAGCGAGGGTGGCGCCGATACCGAGCTGCACCGAGCCGCCCGACTGCTGGGCGATCCACGGCGTGATCGCGTCGATCAGCTCGCGGTAGAGGAAGATGACCTCGAAGAACATCACCGCACTTTCGACGACGAGCATCTGTACTATGGTAGCGGTCTTCTTCTGCTTCACCGCTTCAGTCACCACTTGCACGCAGGCGAAGCTTCCCGCCACCAGCATGAACAGGAACATCCAGAGCAGCGGCGCCATCACTCGTGGGTTCGGATCGAACCCGGTGAGGCTGCCAAACACTTCATTGAGTGTCGGCTGCAGCGTGAAGGTAAAGATCGTCGCTTCGATCGCGCACCAGACGGTCAGGACCATGAATGCGACCCAGGGAACACCGGGCTGGAAGTAACGTTCCGATGTCCAATTGAGCAGCGTGAGCGGCGAGCGCAGAACGCCGAGCAGAATATTCTTGACCATCAGGAAGGCGAAGCGCACCGAGCCGATGACCCAGCCGACGAGCGCGACGCCGACGCGCAGCATTCCCGTCCAGAAAAGCCAAATGCAGCGGCCCGCATCCCACCACGCCATGAGCATTGATGTGATGAAGGCGCCGCGACCGGAGCGGAAAGGAAGCGTGTAGATAGATGCGACCGTGCACCACAGGCCGACCGCGATTAGAAGTGCGGGCATCAGCAGCGCAACCAGTGCCAGCGTGCGAACGGCGGCATTTCCGCCCATTCCCGCCAGGACTATCGTCGACTGCCAAGCTGCGAGCCAGCGCATTGGCGCCAGCAATGTGAGCACCGCGCCCTGCCAATCAGCGGGGAATAATTGCGCAAACGATTCGAACATGATGTCGACCTCGAGAGTCGGAAGTAATGAGCGTTCGCGCTGTTTGTGTGGAAGATGATGCGCGACTGCCAGCGACGGAAAACCGTCGCGTTCTGGTACTCCGATTCTGACGAGTGATCTGAACGCGGGAAACGCCGGTTTGGGGGTTGTGCGGGTTCACCCGGAAAACGGACGAGTTGACCGTCTGAATTCAGGCCGGAGAGGTCAGGCCTTCCCTGGCGCGTACGTCGCGAGGATCGCGCCGGTTCTGTTTTGATTCCGAAAGAACGATGTCGGGTGCAGCCAGGTTGGCAGCGCCGGGATTTGTGCAATTCGATCGTGATCCGGTGGCTACCGTCGCGATCGTATCCAGAGTCCTGCCGTCGCGATCCCGGTGCCAACCGCGAAGCCGCCGACAAAGTCATCGGCGGTATGCGGGAAGGGGGCGAGACCTGTGTGCTGTAGAAGCCAGTACGCTACTGCGACGAGGGCGATGATCGCGAGCGGCTTGATGCGGGCATCACGGGGTGCGCGTTCGACGAAGGGATCCTGACTGACCATGACGAACTCTCCTGTTGTTGATGCCCATTTGTCTGTAAGCGGTAATGTTACGCGCCGAGTCGCTTTCCGAGGAAGATGTCGGGCCGGCCGGGACCGTTTGCATCTGGCATCACACCGATAACGTGAAAGCCGAGTCGACGGTAGAACGGCAGCGGATGGTGTCCCCAGCTGTGTACTGCGTTCAAGGCTTCCGGAAGCGCCGAGTAGAGGTCGACGCCGCCGAGGGAAGTCTCTCCGGCGAGGTCGTCGCTACCGGCCCATAGCGTCAGCGCGCCGCGGGCAGTCAGAATTCCCTCGAGATCCAGCACGAGCGCTCGACCAACGCCGTGACGACGGTGTGCTTCGTCCACGACCATCGGATGAAGCTCCCACACGACGCCGTCGTATTGTCGGATGGCGCCGATCCAGCCGATGATCGTGCCGTCGGTATCGCGTGCGGCGCGGCTGACATGATCTGCGCTGGTCGATTGGACGGCTTCCTCGCCCGCTTCAGCGATTGTTGTCCAGGCGCCGAGCGGAGAGAAGGTGGCGTGCAGCAGCCTCGCCGCCCCGTCGATACTTGCACTGTCAGTTGCGGTGAGATCCTCGATGGAGAAGCGCATGCGGACCGCACTAACGTTGCAAGGTGGATCGCGCCCGCGCGTACGCCCAGTGACCGCCGAGGACCAGGAGACCAAGCGCAATTCCAAATGCGGCCAGCTTGAGAACAGCCTCGACCATGCCTCTAGGCCCACCGCCGCCGGTGTACGCAATGGTCCCCGACGCCAATCCTGAAAGAACCGCAGACGCTTTCACTTGCTTGTAGTAGGCGTATAGAAAGAGTCCGAGCACTTCTCCAACGACCGATGCGGCAAGAACATGAAACACTCGGAACCCAAATCGGATCCTGGTCAGTGCTATAACCACCAACGGCAACAATATGAAGGAGATGAGGGCCGCTTTCACGTAGCAATCGAGTCGACCACTTCGCAGACGATCGGCTCGAAACTCGCCAGCGCCGCCGCCGCTTGCCTATGGGGCCGCGCTTCGGCGTGTTTCTGCATTGCCTCAAAATCGGCCTGGCTCCCCCACTGTGCGTAGTTGATCACTCTCTTCCCATCCAGGCTCCGATGGATGCTGGCGGAAATAAATCCGGGCAAATGCCGCATGGTCTTTTCGGTTGCGCGAACGAGCAGATCCGCCAGCTCGTTCTGCTTCTCCGGCGCGACCGTGAAGACATTCACGAGTGTCATGAGTTTGCGGCCCTTCTGGATCGTTGCCATTGGCGTCCCCTAAGGCTTGCTCGCTATGACCGTAGATGTGAGATACCTGTACGTGTCGAGCTGTTTCTCGGTCAGTCCGGAAAAAAACTCCTCATCGGCATTCTCGATCGCCACGATAGCCTTTTCAACTGTCCTTCTCCCCCGAGCGGTGAATCTGACGCTGGTCGCTCGGCCGTCAGAGGACGATTGGTCTCTCAAGACCAGACCATCTTCTTCGAGTCTCCGAATGGACTTGGAGAGGGTCATCTTGTCAATCTCTGTGATCCCACAGTTCGATAAGGAAATGCCCAAGGAAATCAGGGGGCGGCCAGTCTACGCGATACTTGTTGATTGCGGCCAGTTCATCTACAGAGACATTCTTCTGCAGTTCGCGCGGTTCTTCTAGAGGCTTAGTCATTGACTCAACCACATGAAGGCGGGATAACTCCCCAACGCAACAACGCCAGCACTACACCAAGCCAGCAGACTAAGGCCGCGCCTTCGCCTCCAGTTCTCACCAGCGAAACAGGTGCACCATCCGGCGAGAACTCCACAGGACAAAGCGGCGATGGGTCACACTGGGCGGAGTGGGCTCTCGTTTTTGTGACTGGGGTACTGGCGATCTACACTTACAAATTGTGGAGCGCCACGAGCGAAAACGCCCAGCGGCAACTGCGCGCTTACGTTGACCTCTTGGAGGCGGCGATAAGGAACGACGGAGCCGTTGTTGTCAACTTCAAGAATGCGGGTCAGACCCCCGCGCACGACATGGGAAGCGTGCTTCGCGTCGCGGGTCCTGATCACCCCGATCCTGCACCGTGGGTGCCTGAGTCGAAGGGTCCAATTTCGACCGGTGGGACCGCACAGATGATCCAGCCCCTCCCAGCGTTCCAGTCCGCCCTCACGACTTGGGTTCTGGGAGAAGCGCGATACAAAGACGTTTTCGGAAAAGAGCACACTACGAGGTTCTGCACCTTCCACACGGCTGGAGACCCGCCGGGACGACTCAAGATCTGCGGCGTTGAGGGACACAACACCGCCGATTAGAGCGATTGTAACAATTAGAAAAAGGACACTACCAGTAGGGCAACATCCAGCCACCGTGCTCAAACCCTCCATCGCGATCCTTTAGATAGCGAAAACAATAGCTTATGACCGATGGAAAACAGGCTGCGTCGTCGGGGGGCAATGGGTCGCGTAATACTCTTCCTCATATCATGCGCCGGATTGTTGGCGTCGACAGCATCTATTGATCGCCAGTTTCGTGGACTGCCCCCGGGATTGTTTATCGGGGCTGTCACAAGCCTTGGGTCGTTTGTCCTGACCTTGGCGTTTGTGCGCTGGGATGGGCTTCGGCTGGAAGACGTCGGGGCGGCAGTCAGCAAAAAGAGTCCGTTGCGTTTTGTTGTTGGCTTCTTCCTGGGTTTGCTTTTGGTCGCGTTGCACGTGGCAATTGAAGGACTTGCTGGGCATGTCCGATGGGTCCGTTCGGAAAGCGTGGGTTTTCACGATATGACGGCGGCGCTGATCATCTACGTGTTGTTGGCGAGCAGGGAAGAGTTGGCGTTCCATGGTTATCCACTGCGGCGGCTGAACTCTCTTTTTGGCCTCTGGGTTTCGCAGTTCGTCGTCGCCCTTGTATTTGCGTCGGAGCACGTTGCCGGCGGATCGACATGGGTGCAGGCGCTCTTGGGAGCCAGCGTGGGATCCCTTCTGTTCGGCATGGCCGCGATTTCGACGGGAGGGCTCGCACTGCCAATCGGACTGCATGCGGCTTGGAATTTTGGAGACTGGATGCACGGCGGGAAAAATTCAGGCGGGGTGTGGCATCCGGTTGGACTGGAGGCTTTCCGGGATCGCGCTGACCGCGCGGCGATGATCGGGTATGTCGTTGTCATGATTGCAGCGACACTCGCGTTTTGGCGAACGCATCGGCGAGCCGTCTCACGCACGCAGGCGCTGGACGATCGCGTCAACGTGTAGCGCCGTCGTGTCGAGCGCCGGAATATCTCCCACGAGCGGCGTCGATAAAAGCAGAGTCAGCTCCGTCCCGCCCAAAATGACTCCATCGAGCTTCTCTTCTTTGCGAAGGCGCCTGACAACCGATATCACTCCATCCCTCGTCTCGTCGCGCAACTCACCCTTGAGCAGCTCACCTATGTAGCGGGCATGAATCCAGGCCCGCTCTTTATCGTTCGGCGAGACAATCGCCATTCCGCGCCGCGCGAACACGGCGGGGTAGAAGTTCCCCTCCATTGTGAAGCGGGTGCCGAGCAGTCCCAATCGGAGCAGATCACGCCTGTGCGCTTCCTCCGCACACGCTTCGACAATGCTCACCAACGGTATCGGTGAGCGAGCGACGAGATCGTCGAACACGACGTGTGGCGTGTTGGCCGCCATCGCCGCAAAGTCAGCTCCGGCCGCAGCCAGGCGATAGAGCGATGCCGACAGGTATTCGACGAGCGCCGGTCTGTCATGCTCGACGAGACGCAATCCGCGGTCGACGTCGAGACTATCGATGACAATCGATGGCGAAGAGTAGGGCTCATCGCGCTTCCACTCGCTCAGAATGCGACGGTAGTAGTCTATCGTGGATTCAGGCCCCAACCCACCCACGATGCCAAGTGTCGTCACCTAATGCGCGCCTGCTATTAACCATCCGAGGCGCTTGTCAGTCACAACGTTCATTGGTATGCGTCTGGCTTGCCTGATGCTCGTAAAGTCCGCCGAAACCCTATTTCGACTGCACCGACGCTACCCACTGCGTCCATGCAGCTGGATCCTGTCCATAGTGTTCGCCGCTTAGATGTTCCAGGAGTCCTCGTGCCAAGTCGCGATCCGCCTCCGGGCTGGCACGGAGACGCGCGAGCAGAAATGGAGCTCCCGCGCGCAAACCAGTGAGTCCTGAATCATCGGCACCGTCCAGCGCTTCAGCCCGAGGACTTCAACGCGCGTCTTCGGTGTTTCGAGCACTTCCTGCGCATGCGCCACGGATGCCGCGGTCGCGAAGGTCGCGATTAATGAGACACCTGCCCGCAATCTCTGCATCTATTGCTTAAGGATTCTGAGTCGACTTAGCGCTGCAACCGTTCGTTAGGAAAAGATTCAGGAAAGATTGTGCATCGCAAAGGCTGCAAGAGATGCAATTCCCACGAAAAAACCGCCGAGTCCAGCGGTTATCGGAAGCCACCATACCCACCGAGTTGGCATTTGCTTATGAAGACTCAGCTCGGAATCTGTGTCGAGGACTGCCAGTGCGTACATGGTGGCGCAACCTACGACAGAAACAGCGAATGCCCCAAGTGATACGTTCACCAGATCCCTCCATTCCGCGCTTGGGAACGCCTTCTCGAGGAACGTTGCGATCAACACAACGGAGGCGGTGCTCAGACTCGTCAGGTGCTTATAGAAGTCTCGTTCCGCCCGATAGGATTCGAGCTTTCGCTGGAACTGCCGGTCGCTGAGAGGAGCATCGTAGTCAATAAGTTCGTCGATGTTGAGCGGCGCGATACTTTCGTTCTCGGTCATTCGAGACTCCTTTGGTCTTCCCAACGCATTAGTTCAGAGCTGCAAGCGCATCTAACGATGGGCACGCAGGGCGCAATCCAATAGTGCTTGTCTGGCGCAATCTTGGTTAGGGAGTCTGCGTACTTAGGCCGCGCCACTTAGCGTCTAAGTATTAGGGAGTCAGCTGCAGCGTTCGTTAGGCGGCGAAGGCTGGGCATTGCGGTCACCTTTTGTATGGCACATTGGAGCGCGGTGCGTCGGGGAGCTGCTCATCGAGCGACTGACGATATTGCAGACAGCCACGGAGGAACTCCGGCCATGTCGGGACTGTAGGTACCGGGTCAGTCTTATCGGGCAGGAGCCCCCAGAGTGCCGGGTGATGCCAGCAGAGTTCATGGCCTGTGCTGTCACGGTGCGCCCTGATCGCGGCGCGCAACTTTTTCGCCTCGGCGATCAACTGCTCTCGCGACATTTTTTCAATGTCTTCGTCCGCGGCGCCTCCGGCGCTATTCTGGATCGGCCACACCAATGCCGATTGTCCGCCGGATTCTCATACTGTCTCCGGCTTGCCGATCTCCCAGTGATGGCCAAAAGGATCGACAACACGACCGACGATCCAACCATTCTGTTCACTCACAGGCCAAACTTCCTTTGCTCCAGCCAGAATTGCTCTCTTGAAACAGCGGCCGGCGCTTCGACGGTCATGACCATTCTGGCGGAGCTGTCTCCGAGAGTCTCGGCGCTGAAATTTGAATGACTGGGTGATTCGTCAGCCAGCCAAAATTCTGCTCCGCTTACAGATAACCGAGCAACAACGGCCCCTGAGTCGTCGTCAACCCGAAACAACTCCTGCACTCCAAAAGCGGCTTTGTAAAAGGCAATGGCTTCCGCACCTCGTCTCACAGAAAGCAGTGGTGCGATCGCGACTCTATGGAGATCAGGTTTGTCCGTGTTCATAGCATTGCCTCGTCTGCTCAATCAAGAGAGACGCGTAGGTTGTTTAGGATGATTATCGCCCAAGCGCAGATGCTGGCTGATCCAACCGTCGTAACCAGAAGGAGCGGTTCTGTTATCAGATGTGCACCCTCTCGGAGAATTCGCGCAATATGCGCCAGAGCGAGCAGTCCGAAGGCTGCGCCGGTTGTCACGATGTACGCTTTCATTAGGATCCCCGCAAAGAACCGGTTGTAGGTCGAACGCCACCTGACCCTTTTAGTTCACTGCTCAGATTCAGCATTCGTTATGAGGCGCCGCTCGAAAGCGAATGTGCGGGAGCCCGTTCCAGCAAATCCCAGAGATTCCCGTACAAGTCTTGAAAGACGGCGACCGTACCGTACGACTCGATCTTTGGTACTCTCACGAACGTGATTCCCAGAGAGATCATCCTGTTGTAGTCTCGCCAGAAATCATCGGTGCTGAGGAAAAGGAAGACTCGTCCGCCTGTCTGATTGCCGATGGCGCGTTCCTGCTCAGGGGTCGATGCCCTGGCCAGCAGCAGGGCCGGGCCGTCTGAGCCTGGAGGGGCAACTAGTACCCACCGTTTGTCTTGTTCCGGTTGGTACGTATCCTCGACAAGAGTGAACTGGAGCTTCTCGGTATAAAACCGGATGGCTTCGTCGTAGTCGCGAACCACCAGAGCCACGTGGATAATGGACTGCTTCATATTCGGTCTATCCTGCTACCAGTGGGATTTGTTTGTCTCAATCTCTCCACCATTGCAGCGACCGACTCCGCAAACACCTCTGTATCGCCGCCATCGTGATGGGTGATGTAAAGGGCATCGCCCTCTGACACACCAGGCTTCAAATAAATCGGGTCGCCAAACTGGCCGGTCGCGATAGCAACTGCATCGAATCCAAGCTGCTGACGCGTATCGAGCAAAGCCTGCGGGTCGAGCGCCTCAAAGGTGGTTATGTACTCGAAATCTTCGTAGTCAAGTCCCTGTGCCGTGACCAATGCGCTGTCAGCGTAAAGTTCCCGCAATGCTGCCGGCGCGGGTCGCTGGAGGTGGCGCTCGTAAAATGTCCAGTCAGGACTGAGGATGCGCTGCTCGTACGCCGCACGATCAGCAGCCAACTTCTCTGACGGGTGGCGTCGCTGCCAGCGTGCGTTAGAAACACGGTCTCGCACCCAGAGAATGAACACCGGTAAGCCGATGAACAACGCGACCAGAAAAACAATCGTCTCTAATTTGTCCCTCATGTTTCTGTGTTAGTCCACCCAACGCCCGCGCACTCAGTCATTCATGAGAGTCCAAAAAGCCCAGAGACCTCACGGGCTTCGGTTCGGGTTCGGATAAAGTGCCGTAAAGGTTTCAAGGCAGAGCCAGACAATGTGGAACGCAATAGCGAATCGGACCATTCCGAGCGCTCCCATTGACTCGAATACATTTAATGAAGAGAGAGCGGCGATTAGAGGAGGACAGTGCGCGAGTGCTCCGACCACGTTCCATTTCCGCGCATCCGCTCGGCGCGAGCCAATTACCAGCAATACCGCGATAATCGTCATCAACAGATAAGCCTGGATCAGCCCAACCCAGACCATCGGGTTTCGTTGCATAAAACCGAATGGCCCGGTTCCAGTGATCCAGCCGATGGTCGTAGCGACAGCGCTGCCCAACGCAACCAGTGTCAAAACCGCGCCATGGATCCGCAGTAGCCGCCGGCGAAACACGGCAATGCTCGAAGTAAGTTGGGGAATCGTCAAGCTTTAGTCTTGCCGAGCGACGCAACGATGGGCAATCCGACGAACGGAATATGGCCGATCAGCTGGACCCACCAGCGCGACGTGATCGTTGGCGGGCGGTGCAGGAATAGCGGAATGACGAGTAGCGACATCACCAGCCAGATGAACGGTCCGTACACTGACGCGACCTTCAGCACTCCGTATCGAGTTCGTGACTCGTTACGGTCGGTGTGGTTGCGAGCGCGGTGCTTGGCTGGTCGGAGCTGCGCAGCCATCAAGCATGAACCCGCAGCGCGTAGCCGACGCCAAGTGCACTTAGATAGAGCCCGACTCCGAAGATGGTATGGGTCACAAGACTCTTTAGCCTGGCCTGCGCTGGTTTAGGCGTTTTTGAGGCAGCAATGCCGAGGCCGAGCGACGGCTGCATGATGAAGAACGGGAACACTGCTGTGCCAACGCCGTAGAGCAGCGCAAGGAGCAGACTTGGTCGCACAAGCCAGTCACCTGATGTAAGAGCGACCAACACAAGCGCGAACACGACACCAATGGTGTAGTGGGCAATCCTGCCAACCGTACACTCAAAGGATTTCCGTGGCGCGGCGCTTATACTCGCATGCCTGAAAGTGCCCCCCGGCATATGGCGAAGCCAGCGTCCGAGCAGGCAGAGGTTGAGCGATGGAATGCTGAACGTCCGCTTCAGGAACAGATTCCAAAGGTCCATGATCAGAGTTGCGCCGATGCCAATGGCAATTGCGCCAAGGATATAGTTCGCTTCAATGCTCATGACCCACCGCTAGGTGGTTCCTCGTATAGACCGAACTCGTTCCCCACTGGATCCGCGAACATCGCAAAGGCACCCATTCCCGAACCGATAGCGGTACGGCGCGTCACCACCCGTCCACCCTCGGCCTCGATGCGCTTCAAAGTGTCCGAAATGTCATCTACCATGATGTAAGTCCGCGTGCGCTCATCGGGTGTCCGATCGCTCTCTTTTACCCACGTCCCGCTAACGCCACCCGTGTCATCGAAGGCCAGCTCTCCATCTCCCCGTTTCCGAACCTTCCAACCGAAAATGGTGCGGTAGAAATCGGCGGACGCTTCGGCGGTCTTCGCTGGAATTTCCAAGTAACAGATTTTGCCGTGAGGCATGCGGTCCTCCGTCAAATAGGAATGCGGGGTCAACGCCTAATCGCGCAACGATCGTTAGACGTTCGGGACACGGATGTTGGAGAGTTCTGACACCCACACTTGCATGTCCCTATTCTCAGCCCCGACCCCCGCCTCTGCGACTGTAGCGAGGAGCGTGAAGCCGAGGCGCGGTGGGACTGCCGCGCTCGGAGTATTGCGAGCATCGCAGCGGATTTCCGCCCGCGAAAATCGCGGGATGTGCGCCGCTACACTAAGTAGCGCGCTCGCACCTTCAGTAACAAACCCCTGGCCCGTCTCATCGGCGCGCAACCAGTACCCCAGCTCGACACGGTCAGACTCGGCAAATGGAACCCGTCCTTTAGCCGCCCGCGGAAACAATGCAACCTCACCTAACAGCTTGCCGTTCCGAAATGAGAACATGCCGAATCGCCATTCTCGATCGGCAGTAAAGTCCGCTGCGAATCCAGTCAACCGCTCGGCAAGAATCGGAACAGGTGCAGGCGTAGCCACGCGCGCCGGAATCCACGGGCCGAGATGATCCCTGTTCGCCTCCAGCACGGGCTGAAGGTCCGCTGCGTCTTCGGCTCGCCATTGACGTAAGCGCAAGCGCGCCGTCCGAATTTCTATTGGAACGACCGAGCTAGTTTGCATCGTCGAGAACGAGGTGCCTGCCGCAGTTGCAACGCTCGTTGGCGGCGTTATGGGGTTCGAGCGGGACTGCCCGCCGTTGAGTCATATCCTTCTCGAAATGCTCGCCTCGCAGCTCCTCGATCGCGGATGAAGTTGATCGCAAGGAGGAAAACAATGGCGCCAAGGATACCTAGTGCGATCTGTTTGTTTCGGGGGGTCACGTCTGCACCTCCAAGGATAGACGTTCGATCGTTTGCCTAACGCCCCAGTTCGGCGGCAAGCGCACCGTCACCATCGCAGCGAAGCCGCATCCGAAAAGTGCTTGTCAGCTGCAACGTTCGTTAGGGTGCACCCGCGCCGAATCGCAGCCTCCCGATGTCCTCCCACACATACCAGTACGTGTTGAGCGCCACCGCGCCGTGGACAGTGTAGAACGGTTTAGCCGCCGGACTATCGACATCCACATTCACGCACACCCTCGCCGCGCCCTGCTCTTGAAACCAACCTGCCAACGATCGAAGCAATACGGTAGCAATTCCCAGCTTCCGATGGTTTGGCGCGACAAAGAGATACTGCAACTCGCCGTCGCATCCGAAGCGACGTGTTCGGTGGCCGGCGATGTAGCCGATGACTGCATCGTCAGCCAATGCCAGGTACCCGACGCGCGGGAGCAGGGCTTGCTGCGGATGGTGGGTGCCTTCGAGGTAAGCGGCGATGCGAGAGTCTGCAGCACCGGCGGCCGGGTCCGTGAGCCGACACTGCGCCATTGCGATTACGTCGGCGCTCGTGGCCTTTCGGTACTGAATGCTCTCGATTGACGGCATGCCCGTGATCTCCCGAGCGTCACAGTTGTTCTGGAGCGCGCTGACCGGCAGCAGCCGACGTCGAATGTCTGTTAAGCTCGCCGTTTCACGTGACTATCTGTGCAACCTAACGACTCCGGTGTGAGCGATTCTCAGAACAGCCGCTGGCTCGGCGGTGTGATGCCGGTCAATCGCAGATAGACTGCAGCCTGACCTCGGTGGTGCGCGTGATGCTCCAGTGCCTTGGCGAGGATAAGCGACCGGGGCATCTGAAGTCGGAAGAATGCCACATCCTCGTCCCCGTAGCCCGGGAAGTGGCCCGGCAAGATGGAGGCAACGCTGGTCGCGAAGGTGGTGAGCGATGTGCGAAGCCATTCTGCCCCTTCAAGAGCGTCTAGGTGGGTGAGTAGGGGCAGAGATGGCGCCGGATCACCGGGCCCAATGTCGAAAAGCGAGCGGAAGCGGATGCGGATGCGGTTTGGCACGGCGCGCAGTGGGGGTGATAGCCCGGCTAACGCCTTAGTTCAGGTACATGCACAGTATCATCATTGCGGCGAAGTCGCCTCCGAAAACTGCTTGTGTGCTGCAACGCTCGTTAGGCCACGGCCCGGCGATGCCAGCACGGAAGGGCTAGTGATCGGCTTGTGGCGAGCGAAGTCGGACCTGAAACAGGGTGGGCCACAGCTTACCCGTCAGCAAAACCTGCCTACCGTCCGGCGCGAGCGCGATGCCGTTCATGACCTCGGCCGAGGCAGGGCGCTCCTGATACAAGTCAGTAAAGTCAATTGCCTCGCGCACGAGGCCTGTAGCAGGATCGATCCGCAGCACCCAGTTGGACTGATAGACATTGGCGAGTACCTCACCGTTCACATACTCCAATTCGTTCAGCTGGTAAATGGGAGCATCGTTGTAGCGAACGTGTAGGACCCGTTGCACCTGAAAGGTCGCAGGTGACAGGACACGAAGGGAATCGGAACCATCGCTCATGATCAACGAGGTCCCATCGGTTGTGAGTCCCCATCCTTCTCCGGCATAATGAAATGAATCACGAGGCGCGAGCGTAGCTGCATCGTAGGTATACGCTACGCCTTCTTTCCACGTGAGCTGATACAGTCGGCCCTTTAACAGCGAGAGTCCTTCACCGAAGCGATCTGCTGTGAGCGGTCTCGACGTCAGCACTCGGCCCGAACGGAGGTCGACCCGTCGCACTTCGGAGTGGCCGTACCGTCCGGTACTCTCAAAGAGCACGCTGTCAGCCCAGACGAGACCCTGCGTGTACGCAGTTGGATCATGCGGAAAATGATCTGTCACATCGTAGGATGCAGACCGATCGCGCTCACCGCCGCCGCATGCCGCGAAGACAAGGCTGATCAAGAGTGCCGTCAACAAGGAGATCATCGGGCGCCGGGCGAGGGCATTGCGAGAATCCGTATCGTTGCCCAACGCCCTAGTTCAGCAAGCACACTATCACTATTGCGACGAAGTCGCATCCGAAAAGTGCTCGTCAGCTGCAACCTTCGTTATACCCTTCCGAAAAGTCGTGGCCTGGCAGCGCTGTCTAACGCCCTAGTTCAGCTGCTGGCGCTCTTACTATCTTCATAAAATACCCAGCGACTTGGCCGCGACCGTCTGCTGCAACGTTCGTTAGGCCGCCCTGTGAGTCACTGAGTCTTGTTCTCGCTACTTAAGCGCGTATCTCCCGAGGCGCTTCGAGACGACATATACCTGCACTCCACTTCCCGAGCACTCATCATTCGTAGCGTCGTTCACGGTGATCACTTCCAGAGTAGCCCCGGATTTCTGAGTGAAGACTACATCATGGACCTGCCTATACAGGTCCGGCCCAGTCTTTTCTGATGCAAGTCGTACAGTGCGAGTTTTGCCGATATCAAGTTTCTCGTTATCTGTGAGACCCGCGTCCTTCAGGTACACGAGTGCCATACTCGTTGGCCAGCGTTCGGTGCCGGTGCAATCTGGCCCGGACAAGCCCAATTGTGAAACCGAGTCAGTTTTAATCGGTGAAGCGGCGTCCTTACCCCGGGCTGGCTTATCGCCGGACCCCTTGTGAGAGCACGAGGCGATTACGCCGCACAGGCAAAGAGCCAACACCGCGACCTGCATCGAGGGTCGGGAAACCAAGCGACTAATCTCTCCGATAATTAGAAGTCCATCTAACGCCTTAGTTCAGCTGCAAACACACCTAACAATGCGCGCGCAGTGCGCAATTCAATAGTGCTTGTCTGCTGCAACGTTCGTTAGATGGCAGCGGGAGAGAGTCGTGACTAGCTGGCCCTCGGAAGAGGAGAAAGTTTCGCAATCCGCTCCGCGTCCTTCGAGCGGAGCACGTGCCAAAGATCCCAGTCCAATTGCAAGCCGAGCCAAAAATCTGCACTCATTCCCGTGACCTGGGCGAAGCGCAACGCCGTGTCCGGAGTGACACTTCGCTTCTGGCGAATAATCTCATTCAGCCGGGGAAACGAGACGCCGAGCCGAATGGCGAAGGCAGACTGAGATATTTCCAACGGCTTCAGGAACTCTTCCAAGAGCATCTCGCCCGGGTGCACCGGCGGGATTGCTGTCGGTAACCGGCGGCGCACGAGCGGCCGTATACCGGTTGAACGCTTAGTGGTAGTCCGTGACTTCGACTTCGTCGGCATAGTTCCCCTCCGAGCGGAAACAGACTCGGTACTGTTCATTGATGCGGATACTGTGTTGACCGCGCCGATTTCCTTTAAGACGCTCCAGTCGGTTGCCCGGTGGCATGGCAAGCTCCCGAAGGTCTCGGACTCGATTGAGCTGTGTCAGCTTGCGGTGGACAATCGGCCACAGCACAATCGGACAGGCCGCCCTCGCTCGACGGCTATCGATACCATTGAAAAGGTCTTCGGAAGCCGCGTCCGCAAAGGAGCGTATCACAGTATGTATTATAACGGCTACCGTAGGTACGCGCCATACTGTTCATGTCCATCTAACGCCTGCGAAACCCGCTGCCTAGCGCTCGGACGCCGCCTTTCGCTCTACGTCTTGCTCCGCCCCGCCATCGGCGTCACCGAGCCCACGATCGCGCCAGCAATCTCGTCCTCGACTGAGAAAATGTCTTTGACGTCGCGGTCGTAGACGTCAGCCCACTGCATCACATCGTCGGCGGTGCTGCTCAGACGCGCTGTCACGCGCAGGCGATTTCCAACGCGCTCCACCGTTCCCTCGAGAACGAGGCGAGCCTCCACCCACGCGGTGCTGGTCGAGTCACTACTACGCTTCACCGACCGCGGACGACCCGGCGCCAGCACTCGCAGGCCCGGCGTCTTCAGCAGCTTGCCGGCGATCGCGTTCGTGAGACCGGTCGCCAGATACGCGTTGCTGGAATCCGCGCCGAGGTTGACGAACGGAAGGACGGCCATGATGCCGAGATTCGCGGTGTGTGCCGTGCCTCTGTTCTCCGTCAGCGCCGACGCCGTGTTCGGATGCGTGCGGGTATAAATCCCCGCGCTCACTGCAACCGCACCAACCAGCGCCAGCGCGCCAATCACCGTCCGCTTGACCGCCCGACCTCCACGACGTACCGGCGTCGATCCCGACACGACGAAAGGTGCGCTGATCGTCTCCGGATCCTCCAACGCTTCCACCAGCGCCGCCGCGGTTTGCGGGCGATCCACGGGATCGATCGCCAGGCAGCGCGCGATCAACCGCTCGAGTCCCGGCGGGACATCCTTCCGGACACCGGACAGCGACTGCGGCGGAAGCGTCAATCGCGCCGTCAGCATCTCTCGCGGATTCAGATGCGCGAACGGAGCCGCACCCGCAAGCATCTCGTACGCGGTGATGCCGAGCGAATAGATGTCGGCGCGCCCGTCGATATCGGGGTCGCCCGCCGCCTGCTCCGGCGCCATGTACAGAATCGTCCCGAGCGACATTCCGGTGTTGGTGAGACCGCTCCCCTTCTCTCCCGATCTCCTCGCCGACGATAGCGCCTTCGCCACGCCGAAGTCAGTCACCGTCGCAGATCCCGACGCGAGAAGGATGTTGCCGGGCTTGATGTCGCGGTGGACGACGTTCCGCTCGTGCGCGAAAGCGAGCGCCCGTGCGACATCCTTCATAATGCCGAGCGTCTCGCGAACGCCGAGCGTGTGCCTGCGCCGCAATGTGACGTCGAGCGACTCGCCATCGACGTAGGGCATCACGAAATACGGGAGACCGTCGAGGTCGCCCGCCTTCAGAATCGGGACGATGTGCGGATGCTGGAGCCGAGCGACGGTGAGGATCTCGCGGCGGAATCGCTCTGCCGAGACGCTCGCGGCCAGCTCCGGCGGCAGAATCTTGATGACGACCTTGCGGTCGAGGTCGTGATCCTCTCCCACGAACACGAGCGCCATTCCCCCGCCAGTGAGCTCACGCTCAATGGTGTAGGATCCGCCCAGAGCGGAAGCGAGGCGTTCGGAGATCGAGGACATAGGGGACGGTCAGAGACAGCCAATAGCTTGGCAACACCTATTAGATAGCGGAATAGGCGGGAAGGTTGGCACCGGCGTTGGGGCCGCGGGGTGGGGTTAACACTTCTGCCCCCCGTGCGTCTACTCTTCAGTACGCAGAGAGGATGATCATGCGAATCACAAAACTGACTGGAATCACTGCGGCGCTACTCAGCATCGCACCGATCGGCATGTCTGCGCAAAACGCAAGGCCGAAGAAGATTGCCGTGGCGCGCTCGGATGTGCGCGAGCTCCCCGCCGATCAACAGATCATCCAGGCCCTGAGTCGGCTGACTTTTGGTCCGCGACCAGGTGACGCGCTCAAAGTGCGGGCGATCGGTCTCGATACCTGGATCGACCAACAGCTTCGCCCGGACAAGATTGACGACTCGGCGCTCGAGGGCTTCGTCGCGAACTATTCGGTGCTCCATCAGGACCAGAACGGATTGCTCCAGCAGTACGCGCAGCAGCAGCGCGAGAGACAGCAGGTGCGGGGAGATCGCGCCGACTCGACGCGCGTGATGAGCGCCACCGACAGCATGGCGATGCGACAGCAGCTCCAGCAGCAGTTCAATCTCACCAGACAGGTCGTCACCCAGCTCCAGTCTTCACGCGTCGCGCGCGCAGTCGCCAGTGAGCGGCAACTCCAGGAAGTGATGACGGACTTCTGGGAGAATCACTTCAACATCTACGCGCAAAAGGGCGGACCCGAGCCGTACTACCTCGCCGACTTCGACGAGAACGTCATCCGCCCCCACGCGCTCGGCAAATTCCGCGATCTCCTCGAAGAAGTCTCCAAGAGTCCGGCGATGCTCTTCTATCTCGACAACGCGCGCAGCATGGCCGACAGCACCCGTCCGACTCTCAACCCGCAAAACGGCGTCGGAGGAATTCGCGTAACACCAATGCGCCGAGGCGGCGTTGGTGTCACGATGGGCTCGATCCGTGCCGCGCAGCAGATGCAGCGTCAGCAGCAACAGCAGCGTCAACGCCAGGGTCTCAACGAGAACTACGGTCGCGAGTTGCTCGAGCTCCACACACTCGGCGTCGACGGCGGCTACACCCAGCAGGATGTGATCAACGTCGCTCGCGCATTCACCGGCTGGACGATCAAGCCCCCCGCGCAAGGTGGAGGCTTCATCTTCCGTCCGCAGGTGCACGACGCGGGCGAGAAGATCGTGCTCGGCCACAAGCTAGCGGCGGGCCGCGGGATGGAAGACGCCGAGGATGTGCTTGATATCCTGGCGAAGAGTCCGGCGACGGCGCGCTTCATCTCGTTCAAGCTGGCGCGTCGGTTCGTGAGCGACTCACCATCCAAGGCGCTGGTCGATCACGCGGCGCAGGTATACCTCAAGACCGATGGCGACATCCGCGAAGTAGTGCGCGCGATCATCACGTCGCCGGAGTTTTTCTCGCAGCAGGCGTTCCACAGCAAGGTGAAGACTCCGTTCGAGGTGGTGGTGAGTGCGATGCGCGCGCTCAACGCCGCGCCCGACAGCAGTCCTCGGAGCGCGCAGGTGATCGCGTTCCTCGGACAGCCGATCTTCGGGCACCAGGCGCCTAACGGCTGGCCGGAGACCGGTGACGCCTGGATGAACACCGGCGCGATCCTGAACCGCATCAACTTCGGCATGGCCGCGGCGGCGGGACGTCTCCCCGGCGTCGACATTCGCGCGCTACCCGTGCTCGACACGCTTCGCTCGGCGACGCGCGAGAAGCAGGTAGACGCGGTCGTCGCCACGATTCTGAATGGAATGGTGTCGCCCGACACGCGCGCAGTGCTGATGTCGGGTGAGCATCCGCTCCTCGCGAAAGGTACGAACGCAGGAGTGATGCAGAGCTCCGCCGCGCCCGAAGCGACGTCCGACATCGGAACAATGTCAGGACAGGAAATGAGCAATGCCAGCAATGGTGCACGCGCCCGCCCGAATCAGAACGCTGGCGGAAGGCGCGCGGCGCAGCAGAGCCGAGGGTTCGCAAACGTTCCGCAGCTCACCGGACTGCCACAGATCGTCGGACTCGCGCTCGGCTCCCCCGAATTTCAGAGGCACTAGGAGACAAAGATGGAACGCAGAGCATTCGTGAAGTCGGGCGCGCTGGCGCTCGTGACGATGGGATTGAGCCCGAGCTTTCTCCGGCGGACGGCGTTCGGCATGGAGCTGTTCAACGCGCCGAAAGGTAAGGTGCTGATCTGTCTCTTCCAGCGCGGAGCGGCGGATGCGCTCAACATCGTCGTCCCGCACGGCGAGAGAGCGTACTACGCGATGCGCCCGTCGATAAACATTCCTCAACCATCGCGCGGGAACCCCGGGGGAGCGATCGATCTCGATGGATTCTTCGGGCTTCATCCTTCGCTCGCCCCGCTCAAGCCGCTCTACGACCGCGGATTGCTGGCGCCGGTTCACGCCGTCGGAAGTCCGAGCACGACGCGCTCGCACTTCGACGCGCAGGATTACATGGAGACCGGCACTCCCGACATGAAGGGAA
>JALYZH010000230.1 GCA_030948945.1 Gemmatimonadota bacterium
CGCCGTCGTGTGCGAATGGGTGTCAGCAAGCGCTGCGGGAGGGATGGACAATCCAGAGATCCATACCGCGGCTAGAGTCGCAATGGCCCATGCCAATGATCGCCGAGTCAAATGCGTTCGCGCAGGAGCCCGCTCACCCACCAACCGCCGCACTCGGCGCTCGAGGAGCCCGCACCGCTGAATGCCCGATGCCATGGCGGATCTCTCGAACGCTGGTGTGCCCTCAGTTATGGGATTGAATTGAGCCAACGCCAAAATCGCTGACGCCAGCACGCCCGGATCGCTGATCGCGGCCAGGTCATCTGCTGCGATCTCTGCTTCATCTGCCAAATCGTCCGCAACGCGTCGGAGGGCCGGAATGTAGAAAAGAGTCGACGCGAGAAAACGCATTACAGACAGCTTGAGTGGATCTCGCCCCCGCGCGTGCACGCTCTCGTGTCGTATCACCGCGGTCAGCTCGTCTTCCGTGAGAAGGCGCTCGAGTTGAGCCGCCAGGAAAATTCGTGGCCGCCACCAGCCAGCAGTGAAAGCAGGATTCGGCAACTCATCCACGACGTAGAGGGTCTCGACCGGTTGACCAGCTCGCTTTGCTGCTCTTTCGAACACGCTTCCCGTTGGCGGACGTGTTCCCCGAAGACCTCCTAGCACGTGTCTGAGCTCTTGCGCCGCTCGAAGCCGGTCAACCCCGGCGTAGACCAATCCCACGAATAGCAGCCAGTGAAATCCTTCGTGGACAGGCCAGAGCAGCGATTGGAGAGCAACCACGCACAGGCCAAGCAGGTGATCCCGATTCGAAGCGAAGGAGCCGGCTCCCGGAAGGAAGTGATGCCCGAAAATCGGGGTCGTGCTGAGTAGAATCAGCAGTCCGACTGACAACAATAGCACTCGCCGGCGAGAGTTCTTTCTCTCCAGGGCCGTACGCGAGCCATCACCGATCGTCATTACCTCACCGAGCATGGCTGTGGCGTTCCTCCGAGAAGTGGCAGGAGAGATCTATTTCTCAGGTTTTTTGAGCTTTTTTCGTACCAGCCGAGCCAGTTCAGCCAGTTCTTCGGGGTCGTGTTTGGCAAGTGCGTCTACGAGAGAACTTGTCACTGCCCGAGCTCCAAGACCCAATATTCGTCCTACCACGTGCCGAGAAGCCTGAAGGAAGAACTCTTCTCTAGTCAGGGTCGGCGAATAGTGGAATAGCTGTTCGGCCTTCTCCCTGCCCATGAGGCCTTTCTCGACCAGGCGATTGGCAACCGTGACCGTGGTTATGTACGCGATATCGTGGCGACGCGAGATGACGTCGTGCAATTCTCTCGCGGTCGCTGGGCGCTTTAGTTTCCAGGCGGCATCTATGACTCGCTGCTCGTGGTCGCCGTGTATCATGCCGGCTCCTGCAGCAGAGAGGCGGACAGTTCCCTGTGCACGAATCGCTTCGGAACCGCTCCTTGTTTTCTTCGATCTGCCAGTCAGACAGTTAACTCCGTTCTTGTAAGCCGCTCCGCTCGACACATCGGTTGGCGGAGGTGATTTTATTCACGATCAAATGGAGCCTAGCGTATTACTCCCGTGCCGGGAAGGGGCTTCTTCCCCCTGACACCTTGGGGGACGCCGGGCGATCTTTCGGCTCTAGTGGTGCGGCTCTCCACGCTCTTCGCGCTGTTTTCGACGTCCGTACTGAGTGAGCCCTCGAGGCTTATACACAGATAGAGTGGCGGCCACTAGCAACGCAGCAAGGGCGGCCGCGGCATCGGCTACAAGCTGAATGCGCAAACCGGCGAGCTCACCGCCGGCAAGCGTGGCGGTCGCAACTACCCGGGCCAGGTGGCCAACTGGCTGCATGTGGACAAGCAGCAGAATCGTCGCAAAGGCTGTTATCAGGAGTTTGATTACGACCCAGTAGTGTCGAAACAACCCCCACGGAGTGCCGAGCGACTGGACAAGGCCGGTCAACAGCGAAGCGACGCTCAGAGGCACGATAACAGACCAACCAATCAAATTCATGGCGAGATATACGGCCCGCACCAATTCGGCATCCCGACTCGTGAGTCCGGAGACTGCGAGAGCCAGGAAGGCGGTGACGGACCCAAACCAACCCAGCGAAGAGCTGACATGTGCTGTCAACCCGAACTTCCGTAGAGCGGGGGTCATCATCATTGCGCTCCGTGCGCGTGAAACCCACCGCCCGCTAGGTGGATAGCGACGACTATCAGAAGGAAGGCGAGCGCGATAGCTCCAAAGACTTTTACCCAGCGTGGAGCGCCTTCATCCGGTGATACGCTTCCGGCTCCATTGCCGGTCCCGTCGTCATCGCGTCCGGCAGGTGGTTCAGGCGGCTGATCAGTCATGGTTCTCGCATTCTTCCCCGAGAAGGAACGCCCGTGAAATCATCCGTTATCAAGATTCGCATACAAGGTATTCGCAATCTTGGGCCGCGGTTCAAGCTCCCTAGGCGCGGCAAGGCCCCTCATTTCCCACTCACGCCACAAAGAGTAGATGGCGGGCAAAACTATCAGAGTGAGACCTGCGCTGGTGATTAGCCCACCAACCATGGGAGCCGCTATCCTTTTCAGCACATCGGATCCGGTCTGCTGACTCCAGAGTATCGGCACGAGCGAAAGCGTTATAGCCGCAACCGTCATCATTTTTGGTCGAAGGCGCTCGACAGCGCCGAACTCCACTGCTTTGTCCAAGTCCTTGCTGGTTGGAGCGGCCCCCGCTTTCTGTGTTGATGCCAAGCTGTGATTCCACGCTTGATCGAGATAAATCAGTAACACCACTGCAGTTTGCGCAGCTACGCCCGCGAGCGCAATGAACCCGATCGCAACCGCCACGCTCAGGTTGTAGTGCAGAATCCACATCAGCCAGACACCGCCAGCCAGCGCGAACGGAAGGGAAAGCATAACGATCAGACTCTCGGCCGTATTGCGAAAGTTGAAATAAAGAAGTCCGAAGATGATGAGGAGCGTGATCGGCACCACGACGCGGAGCCGCCTCGACGCGCGCTGCATCGATTCGTACTGACCAGACCATTCGAGTCGATAACCCGTCGGGAGTGCGAGACGTTTCTCGAGGAGCCCTTTTGCCTCGTCAACGTAACCTCCGACGTCACGGTTTCTCACATCGACGTAAACGACATTGTTAAGGTATCCATCTTCGGATTTGATCAGTGTAGATCCTTGCACAACTTTGATGCTTGCCAGCTCGCCCAAAGCCACTTGCGCGCCCCCGGGCGTAGCAACCAGCACCTGAGCTATTGCCTGAGGATCGTCTCGCAACTCTCGCGGGTAGCGAACTAGTACTCCGTATCGTTCTCTGCCTTCGATAACCTGCCCGGCATCCATTCC
>JALYZH010000241.1 GCA_030948945.1 Gemmatimonadota bacterium
AAAGCAGCTTCTGAACGATCTCCGTGTTCGTTCCGTTCACGAGAGCGACGCCCGCGGTGCGCTCGGCGTAGAAATCGATCAGCCCCAGCCGAAGTGAATCGTCCGAGATCAACGCCAGCCCCCTCGATTTCAGCGATTCGAACGGAGCACTGTTAGCGACGTGCGTTCTGAAGATGGTGAGCGCGTTGAACGCGGGGAGGATGGAATCTGTGTAGCCGAGCCCGCGATCGAAGCGATCGATGAGCACGCTGTCGCCGTGCGCGAGCTTCGCGTATTCGGCCATGTCGTTCTGAAGGTCCGCAATGTCCGCGGCGAGCGCGTTGTCCAGCTCGCGGAGCGCGGCCTGCTCCGCTGCGCGGTCCTGTCGGTGGCCCCAC
This sequence comes from Gemmatimonadota bacterium, assembly GCA_030948945.1. The sequence continues at coordinate 378 of JALYZH010000241.1, forward strand.
CACGCGTTCACGGCGAACGCCGCGAGGACGCCAGCGAGCACGACCAGAAATTCCGCGGTGAACCAGCGGAGACTGCGTCGCAGCGACGGCCAGCTCAGGTCAGGCATTCCCAACATTGTGGCCGCCACTGCCGGGACGGCAAGTCACACGGGCTGAGCGTGTTCAGCCCAGACCGACGCAACGCCGCCAGTGCTCGAGGATCAGCACCATGCTGAGCGTATCGAGCTCGCAGTATCGCTTGAGCAACCCGCTCCACATATCCACGACTGCCGGATCGCGCTTGTTGATGCCGTACATCATCTCCTGGTACGCGCGCATCGCCCCGGTTCCTTCGTGGACGTCCTGCATCGTGCCGCCGATCTCGACCGGGGGAAGTGAAGCGTAGGGATCGCGTGATGCATCCGCCGGCAGTCCCGTCCACGCCTCGAACTGCTCGCGCATTGTGGGGTCGGATTTCCAGAGAGCGTCGAGGACCACCTTGATGGAAGTGCGGCCGCGCATTCCTGGATGGTAATAGTCGCGCCGAGCCCATTCGTGCATGTCGACGATTCGGTTCTCGACGACATCGGTCATCCACTCCAGAAGCTCCGGGACGTCGTGACCGAACCGGAGGAGCTCGGGCATGATCTGTTTGATCGTCGTCCCTTCGAAGTGCGACCAGGTAAGCACCGGCCCGCTGTCGCCGATTGCCACGCGCAGCGACTCGGCGAACGACCTGTTGGGCCACGCTTCCTTGTTGTTCAACCATTCCGTGTGAACGGGCTTCTGTCCGTGCGACGCGACGGTGTGACAGCTCCACTGGAAGGCGACCAGCCCGTACGCGCGCATACCTCTATGGTATGGGAGGGCGAGGCGCGAAGTCTCGAAATCGATGAAATTCAGGGGCGGGACAAGTGCTTCGATCTTCCCCCGCAAATCAGTCGAGAGATAGATCTCGCCGCGGCGCGTGAATTCGATCTGCCGGCGCTGCCGCTCGGCGTTGGTGCCGACGGATCCGTCGGCTTTGACGAGGCAGTCTTCGGGGATGTCGAACAGCCCCGCCTTCCCCTGGCGGACCATCCAGTCTACGAGACCGGACCTATCCTCCGCCTTGCACGTCCCGATCGAAAAGAGCTCGAGCATGTGCGGCTTGGGCTCGGCGAGCGACCCCCAACATTCGGCGAAGCCATTCTTTGCCGCGCCGTCGGCGACGCGGTACTCGCACTGCGTGCACTTGGAGCCGCGTTCTAGACCGACAGAGTGAACGGAGAGCGGTGCATCGAGGCGGGATTCGAACAGGGCCGCGGCGGCTTCGACATCGTTGCGAAGCAGCGCGACCTCGGCAGAGACGTCGACCTCGGTGACGAGATCGAGCTCGGCGAGCTGTTCGCGCGTCCCGGTGTAGCGAGCCGTGAGAAGTCGCACGGCGCCGTCGGGAGAGGTGCGACTCACGAGCTCGAAGAGCCCAGGAATGTTGTCGAGGAGGGCGATCTTGCTCGTATCGACGAGGACAAGAAAGGGCTGGATGACGACGCCGGGCAGGACCTTCTCGAGGAGGAGGACCTGGAAGGTGATGTCCTCGAGCTTCTCCGACCATTTGGAGAGAACGCCGAAGGGCTTCCGCGAGCTGCGCATGCAGCCTCCCTTGCCGGCGGCGAGGAGCGACGCGTGTTCGGCGCCGTCGAAGGATTTCGACTTCACATCGAGGAGGCGGACGGTGTTTCCATTCTTCTCGAGGATGTCGACGCGGGCCTGTTGGCGGCCGACGAGCAATGTCGCCTCGAAAAGCGTGACCTGATCGCGACCGAGCTGGTCGAAGGTGCGCTGGTAGTCGTCGGCAACGCCTCGTCCGTACTCGAGCTGCACGCCATCGGCGTATTTCGCTTTGGCGAGAGCTTCGACCATGTACCCGCCCTCGGCCAGCAGGGCAAGGTAGGGATTCATGTCCCGGTTGTCGGGATAGCCGTTTTCGCGGAAGAAAAGCTTGGCGTCGCAGGAGCGGGCGAGCTTGAAATCGGACTTCGAGAGGGTAGGGGAGGCCACTCTGGGACTTAGCCCAACTTCGGCAGGGCTGTCAAGGCGCGCATCGAAGTGGGCCCCTTGGATTCTTACTTTGAGGATTCGGAAGCGTCTCTGCCTCGATCATTCGCAAATCGTGTCCGCACGTACTGTTTGGCGCTCTCCGGTGGCAATTTGACCGTTCCAGGGCCGCTCCGGACAAAAAAATCTCCCTCCGGTACGGCTTCGAGCCCTTTCCACTTTAGAAAGACAGGCTCCGGGCTCCGCTGACAACTCACCACGCAAACCGTCCGTTCGTCGATGACCTGCGTCTTGGGATCAATGCATGTGCCCGCGCGGTCTCCGAGCCCGTTGCGCACAACCTGCGTGAGGTGGCGCATGAACTTGTCGTCGTTGTCGAGTTGGTCCTTCTCGATCCCGACGATGGACCCATCGTCAGCGACGCCTATTAGCAGGTCGCCGCCCTCGGTGTTCAGGAATGCCGCGATGGTCTTGAGTACAGCGCTCGTCACGAACTTGTCGTCCTGCTTGTCCTCTTTGATACTCCAGCGCAGCGTAGACTTGAACTCGAGCGTTTTCGATTCCCCGCGCTTGATGAGATCCTCCGCGTTCCGATGGGCGCGGAGATACTGATCGAACAAAAAATTCTTTACAACTTCGCCAAACGCGCGATCATCGGTGATGCGCTTGTATAAGTCGAAGTTTGAGTCGACGATTTCCTGGATCACATGCTCTACCTTCTGATCGAACGTTAGCCGGACGTTCTCGCGTGTGTTGACCCGTGCAGCGGCATCGAGCGCGACATCGTCGTCCAATTTCCCCATCATCTGCCCGAGCGTGACGCGATGCTCAGGACCGAGGTTGAGACCGAATCGTTCGTTTAGCTCCGAGATGATGCGTGAAAGGGTTTCCAGCTCCTCAACGTCCACATCGTAGCCCGTCTTAGTACTGACGGGATCAAGTACGCCGGGCCTGCGTTCCAGCGCGATCTTTCCGCTGCCGGTCAACTGGATTCGATACGACTCCATGTCGATGTTCTGCTGCACTTCGCGCGGGAGCTCGATTCGGTCTGCGGGAAGCAGTCGGCGTAGGTACCGGGCAAACACATACAGTTTCTCGAGATCGGCGTCGGCGAAGGGAAGCACCTGCGCCAGAAACGCATAGAGTCGTATGTAGTCTGTAAGCTGGCTCCGGAACTCGTGTTGTTCCTCCTGCGATAACGGGCGATACCGTTCCACTATAGGCGCGAGTACGGCATAGAGCCGATCTTGGGTGGCCTTCGCATCGAAGTACACCTTCGCAAACGCATTCACATCGGACTCCGTGTACACCGGAAAGTCCGAGAGACGTGATTGAACCTCATACAAGAAGTGGGGGTCGGTTGCTTCAGACAGCAGGGTGGTTTCGTAGTAAGGCTCGAAGGCTGTTTTGATTTCTGCGGAGTCATTCGCGAAATCGAGCACGATCGCGCCGTTCTTTTGCGGATAGGTGCGGTTGAGGCGCGAGAGCGTCTGCACAGCGTTTACTCCGCCAAGCTTCTTGTCGACGTACATCGTGTGGAGCAATGGCTGATCGAAGCCAGTTTGGAATTTGTTGGCGACAATGAGGAAGCGATACTCGGCGCGTTCGAACATCTTCGCCGTTTGCCCTTCGGGGAAGCCGTTCATACTGGATTCCGTGTAGGTCTGTCCGCTGTCGTGCACGCTGCCTGAGAACGCGACGAGCGCCTTGAACGGATAACCGCGTTCGGCCAGGCATCGGTCCACCGCCAGCCGATAGCGGACGGCGTGGAGCCGCGACCGAGTCACGATCATTACCTTCGCTTTTCCGCCGATCTCACCTTGCACGCTGGCCGCGAAATGTTCGACGCAGATTTTCACCTTCTCCGAGATAGCGTGCGGATGTAACTCCACAAACGACTTTAGTAGGTATTCTGCTTTCTTCCGGTCGTAGCGCGGATCGTCCTCAATCTTCTTGAGCAACTTCCAGTAAGCCGTGTATGTGGAGTAGTTAGTGAGCACGTCGAGAATGAATCCCTCCTCGATCGCTTGCCGCATGGTGTAGAGATGAAATGGAGCGAAACGTCCGTCCTGCCCGCGCGTGCCGAATAACTCGAGCGTCTTCGGCTTGGGAGTGGCGGTGAACGCAAAGGTCGAAAGGTTCGGCAATGGGCCGCGACGCGCCATTTCCGCAACAATCCTGTCTTCGAGTTCCTCTTCGGGCGTGGCGGCGTTGCCCTCTTCGGCTTCAGCGTCCTCGAGCGAGCGCGAGGAAAGTACTTCCTTCAAGCTCTTCGTACTTTCCCCGGACTGGGATGAGTGCGCCTCGTCGACGATCAGCGCGAAGCGTCTGCCAGGCAGCTCGCCGATCTCCTTGGCGATCACGGGAAACTTCTGGAGCGTTGTGACGATAATCGTCTTCCCGGACTCCAGCGCGTCCTTGAGTTGACGGCTGGTGGTGTCGATGTTCTCGACCACACCGAGCGTCTGCTCGAACTGCCGCATCACCGTCTGAAGCTGGCGGTCGAGCACGCGGCGGTCAGTGACGACTACAATCGAGTCGAACACCCGCCGGTTCTGCGAGTCGTGCAGCGTGGAGAGCTGGTGCGCCAGCCAGCCGATCGTAAAACTTTTGCCGCTCCCCGCCGAGTGCTGGACGAGGTAGCGACGGCCCGCGCCGTTCGTGCGCGCGTCGGCGATCAGCCGGCGCACGCAGTCGAGCTGCTGATACCGGGGGAAGATCAGGAACCGTTTGCCAGTCTTCTGACCCCGGTCGTCCTCCTCCTCAACCTCGTGGATGAACTGCCGTACGAGATCGAGCACGCTGTCGCGCGACCAGGTGTCCTCCCAGAGGTAGGCAGTCGGGTAGCCGCTATGCGTGGGTGGGACAGGCGGATTGCCGGCGCCGCCGTATTTCCCCTGGTTGAAGGGAAGAAAGCGCGTCCTCAGACCGGCGAGCCTGGTAGTGACGTAAACGAGGTCCGGGTCAACGGCGAAATGCGCGAGACAGCGTCCGTAGGCAAGCAGCGGTTCTCGCGGATCGCGGTCGGTCTTGTACTGACGAATCGCATCCTCGACATCCTGGGCCGTGAGAGGGTTCTTGAGTTCCGCGGTGAAGATCGGGATTCCGTTGAGGAAGAGGACGAGATCGAGACAGTTCTCGTTCTTCGTGCTGTAATGCAGTTGGCGCACGACGGAGAACAGGTTGGCCGCGTGCAGGCGGCGAGTCTCTTCATTCAGACCGCTCGCGGGACGAAAGTAGGCGAGCCGGAACTTGCATCCCGAGTCCTTGATGCCGTTGCGCAGCACGTCGAGCGCGCCGCGCCGTTCGATCTCGGCGGCGAGGCGCTTGAGGAACTGGTCGCGGACGGCCGCCCCATGGTGCTGTTCCAGCTTCTTCCATTCCTTCGGTTGCGTGGCAAGCACGAAGTCCACCGCGTCACGCAGCAGCAAGCAGAGCGTGCGGTCGTAGTCATCAGGCTCGCGCCGGCGGTAACCGCCCGGCGGCGTCCCACCGTACGGCGGGGGGGACGGCTCGCGAACCGTGGTCGTGTCGCTGACGCATGCGTTGGGGCCGTGCTGGAGCAGCGCACACTCGATGGCTTGCTCGAAGGAGCGCTCGGAGATGTCGGGGCTCACGCGACCTCCTCTCGCACGTCGATCATGCCCGTTACTGCGGCGGAGATGAGCGCT
>JALYZH010000264.1 GCA_030948945.1 Gemmatimonadota bacterium
CGATCTCCCAGCCGTCTATCCACGCTCGCTATTTGGAGCTGCTCAAGCTCACCGGCAGGGAGAAGGTGCTCGAGATCGGAACTGGATCCGGATATCAAACTGCGCTGCTGTCGCAGCTCGCGGGTCAAGTTTTCTCGATAGAGCGCATTCCGGAATTGCTGGACAAGGCGCGCGAGACGATAAGGCAAATCGGCTCACGAAACATCTCCTTCCTCCTTGGAGATGGTACCTTGGGTTGGCGCCAGTACGCACCGTACGACGCAATTCTAGTTGGTGCCGGAGCTCCGGAAGTGCCGACGACGTATCACGAGCAGCTGACCGAAGGCGGGCGTATTCTTATTCCCCTCGGCGACAAGGAAGAGCAGACGCTATATATGTTCACGCGTCGAGGGGACCAGCTCGATCAGGTCGAGATCGCTCCGGTGCGATTCGTGCCATTAGTTGGCAAGTACAGTTGGGAGGGTATGTAGTGCTGCAGCAGCCACAACGCCCGTTCGTTCCACACCTCACTCCAAAATCATCACCTCAGGTCGTCGCGCGATCCGAGTTTCGGTTGTCGAAACCGTTCGTGCCGGGCTCTCTGCGACAGGAAGTTGCCGCTGCAACGGCAAGCGCGCCGGTTGAGGCTGCCGCGCACCAGCACCAGCGCCGTGAAGAACTTCCTTCCATCGAGGCATTTCTCGACATGTCTTCGCGGCCTGCCGAGCCCCAGGTCGTCGAGTCGCGTGATGAATACTCCTCGGATTTCACGGAAGACACGACATTTCCTCCGGTTGAGCACTTCCTCGATCCACTTCCCGCCGTTGGTCACTTCGCGCCGGATGCTGCGGGCGCGCTGATGGAGGACTTTGAATCAACTGAAAACTACGACGCGACAGCGCCCACGAACGGCGCTGCCACCGAAACAGGATGGGTTGAAGACGATTGGCAGCAGTACAACTGGCGCGCGGCCGCCAGACTGGGTGATGGCGTGGAGGATGAGGCGTCCAACGACTGGGCTGCGACAGATTGGGATGTGGGCGCTCCGCCGCGCCGCACCGACAAACCGAGTGCGGCGCAAGCCATCGCCAACGCGCTCGACCAGATCGCTCAGCGAATCAGGGAAGGGGATTTGAGCGTCCCCCCGCACGGCGCGCTCACCGATCCCGCCGCGATTGCCGCGACTCTCGCCGCATTACTGGGGGTCAGACGCTAGCTCGCTAATGGAAAGCATCCACCTCGAGGTCAGCGGACGCGTGCAGGGCGTCGGATTTCGGTGGTTCGTAGTGGAGAAGGCTCGCGAGCTGCGCTTGTCCGGGTGGGTGATGAATCGCCCAGATGGAAAAGTAGAGATCGCCGCGACCGGCAGTTCGGGCGCCCTCTCGCAGCTCGAATCAGCAGTTGGTGAGGGACCTCGCGGGGCCCAGGTGCAGAACATCACCAGGCTCCCACCAGCGGCTCCCGATTCGCTCCAATCTCCCTTTGGGATCGTTCGCTAAGGCTTTTTGCTCTCCAGTCGCTCGTTTGCCTCGCGATATCCGCTTGGCAACCCGACGTCGAAAAAATCTCCCAGAACTCGGCAGCCGGTAAGCCTGCCTCTTCGCAGCAGGAGTTGCATGACTGGTATGTCGTCGAGCTCCTTTCCCGGCGCGAGAGTTGATTCCTCCTCATCGATGGTAGCGAAAACTTCCGGAAGAAAGACGTACCGTCCCACACCTGTGAACGCTGAGCTCGCGCCTCTGAGATCGAATGTAGTGTCGCGCGGTCCCTTGTCCGGTATCGCGTCAATTGTGAATTCGTCGCCGGTGAGCCGTCCCTGGTAAATGGCGGTAGGCCCATGTCGATCTCGATTGGCCGCAGTGATCTGCACTATTGCGACGACATTCTTCTCCGCATTTCGGTGGACGCGATAGAGTTGCGCGAGTGCAGGCTCGTCGCCAAGAAATAGATTGTCGGGAAGCGCCACACCGAAGGCATCAGGCCCCGCGAAATCCCGTCCAAGTCTTATCGCATCGGCGAGTCCGCGCGCATTCTCTTGCGTAATGACGTGAACCTTCTCGGGCATTCCCGTACCACCTGCTGCCGCGCGTACTGTCTCGTTCAGATCCTCTTTACCGGGGGCTGACACGATGAGCACGTCCCGAGCTCCGCTTGCGGCGCACTCTGCCATCACTCGAAGCACCAGTGGCACGCCGCCAATCGGAAGGAGCTCTTTGGCGGATCCTTTGGTCAAAGAGGACATTCGCGTTCCTTTCCCGCCACACGGGATCATGGCCTTCTTGAGGCTCGTCAACTCTGAATGTCCTCGATCCTCGCGCCACTCGCCGCTCGCGTGAGCCAGGTTCTCGGCGCCCGCCCAAATCGCCGCTGATACTCCGGGGATATGTCGCTTGCTGCTGAAGCGAGAGCTTCGAGTTCACCAACCGCGATCGCGCATCCACCCCAGCCGGCCCCGGTGAGTCGAGCCCCAGTCACACCCGGTCTGCCACGAACGGCATCGACGAACCAGTCCAACTCCGGGGTTGAGCACTCATAGTTATCTCGCAGTGATTCATGCGACTGATATAGAAGCTCACCCGGCACGGCACCCGTCTGCATCAACTGTGTCACGACATTCTCGACGCGCGCATTCTCTTCCACAACATGGACAGCGCGCTTGTTGATGCTGGAAGGGAGATGGGCGCGTCGGATCTCGTCCATAGTTGCGGCGGCGAGGTTCGACAGGGAAGGGTGGGACCGCCGAATCGTTGCCAACGCTTCCTCGCACTCGGCGCGCCGCGTGTTGAATTGCGAAGCGCGCAGAGATCGCGGAGACACGGTATCGAAGATGAGAACCGCGTCAGGCATCGTCACCTGCTCGGTTTCCAGCGTGTCGCACCAGAGATGCAGGGCATGGCCCTCGAGGGAAAGCGCCGACGCGAACTGGTCCATCACACCGCTCGCCACGCCGACGAACTGCGTCTCGACGTCCCATGACAGCAGTGCGAGCTTCTTCAGGTCCTGCACTTCATCGGCGACCTCGGCGAGTGCGATCGCTGTAGCGACCTCGAGCGCCGCCGAAGAGCTGAGGCCGGAGCCGACTGGAACATCGCTGCGGACGATCGCCTCAAACTGCGAGAAGCGGGTGCCCGCGACTTCCATTGCGGCACAGACTCCTGTCATGTAGTCCCACCAGTTGCCCGACGTTGCGACTCGGCGAACGTCGAATTCGGCCCGTGTCGATTCGCGGTCCGATACTATCTTGCTCACCGACGCCTGGGGGCGGGCACGAAGCGCCACATAGGTGCGCCGGTCAATCGCGATGGGGAGCACCTGACCGCCGTTATAATCCGTGTGCTCGCCGATGAGGTTCACCCTTCCGGGAGCCGAGCCAATTATGTCGGGCTCAGCGTCGAAAATCTGGCGGAAGTAATCGCGGGCATCGGAGGAGTTCATGTCTCGTTTGTAAGCAGGGCGCATCTCCGCCGTCTGGGCGGTAGAACACCGGGCTTTCTTGCCAATCGAACCTGTTCGAGCTGGTTCAGTGCCGTCCACTCTGGCTCCTGAGGTTGCGATTGTCAAGCAAAGCTAGCCTGACCTTGACACCTCATCGACAACAGCCTAATCTGGTGGCGCCTGAACCACACTGAACTGGTTCAGGTCGGTTCGATGCGTTCCGTCACCTGGAATCGGTAGGCTATGACTGGAAAGCGCCCCACCATCAATGACGTCGCACGGCACACCGGAGTCTCCAAGGCTACCGTGTCAGCGGTGCTCAACGACAGCTCGGCGGTGAAGACCGATACTCGCGATCGCGTCCTCGCGGCAATCGAGCTCCTCAACTATCGGCCGACACAGCAGGCGGGCGCCAAATCTCCGAGACGTTATCGGAGCATCGCGCTCATCATCAAAGAGCACGATAACCCCTACTACGACGAAGTGACCGCCGGCGTACGGGCGCACGCGGAAACAAAGGGCTACATGCTGTTCGTCGTCAGCAGCGAAGGGAGCTACGCCTCGGAGCGTCGCGCAGTGGAGCTTCTCCGAGACAAGGACGTCGACGGGCTGATAGCGGCTCCAGTGATGGATGAGCACGCTGATCTGTCCCACTTCTTCGAGCTGAAGAGAAGAAACTTCCCGTTCGTTTTTCTGGAGCAGGTGCGCGGCGTTCCCGCGAGCCTCGTCGATCTCGAGAACATCGGGGCGTCACAAAAAGCCGTCGAGTATCTCTTCGGACTCGGACATCGGAGAATCGCGCACTTCGCAGGGCCCGCGTACTCCACGCACAGCCAGGAGCGGGTAGCCGGCGTACATCGCGCCTATAGTAGTAGCAACCTCGTATTTGACGCTGACGACATTCTGCATGCGGGCGCGCACTTCGACGACGGCTACCGTGCCGGTCATGCGCTCTTTCAGACGCGTTCGGAGAGCGACCGCCCAACTGCTGTCACGTGCTACAACGACCTCGTGGCGATGGGTTTGTGCAAGGCCCTATCGGAGCTTGGCATTCGATGCCCGGAAGACGTATCCGTCGTCGGCTTTGACGACATCAAGTTCTGCGAGACTTTCGCGGTCCCCCTCACGACGATTCGCGTCCCGAAATTCGAGATGGGAAATCTCGCCGCGCAGATGCTGATTCGGCACATCGAATCGAAGCAGGCAGTGACCCCGCGAAAGATCTATCTGGATGCGACACTCGTTGTCCGCCGCTCCACCGCGCCGCCAGCGCATTCGCCAATGGTGGCGACATCGGCGGGAGACGGTGACGGAGGATTGATAGACCTGGGCCAAACCATCTACGCCGCGGAAGCGGCGTTGACCTCCTGAAATGACTCCTCGCTATCCGATCGGTCCAGGCATGAGGCGTCAGCTGATTCCTGGAACAATGTTGTTCCGTGTGCGCGAATCCCATATCAAGAGCTCCGCGATGGGCGCGCACACTCGCCGCTCACCGCGGCATCGCAGGGCAATCGCAGCTCATTCGGCCGCTGTGGGCGGCACCCACAACCACGCTGATCGTGGAGGTACTCTTGACTAACCTATCTCAAAGTCTGAGGTGGGCGGCCGCGCGATTGTTGGCGCCGCTCACGCTCGCATGCACAATCGCGAGTGCGTTATCACTCCTGCCCAGCTCGTTTGCCGGGGCGCAGGGAACGGGTGCGGGCACCGTCACCGGTGTCGTCACCGCAGACGCCGGACAACCAGTCGTCGGGGCGCAGGTGATCATCCCGGGACGAGGCATCGGCGCGACCACCGGACCCGACGGTCGCTTCACACTGGGCAGAGTACCAGTCGGCACCTACCAGCTCCGCGCGCAGCGCATTGGGTTCGCTCCCCAAACGCAGCAGATCACTGTTCTATCCGACCAGGTTGTAACCGCGAATTTTCAGCTGCAGCAGGTTGCAACCAGCCTGACAACCCAGGTCGTCGTCGGCTATACGACGCAGCAGCGACGCGACGTGTCTGATGCGGTCGCGCACGTGTCGGGTGATGAGATCAAGGATCAGAAAGTTGCGACCCTTGAGGAAGCACTTCGCGGAAGGGTCCCGGGCGTCACTATCGCAGGCTCCGGCGAGCCTGGTCGACCGGCGCAGGTGATCATTCGCGGACAGAATTTCATCAGTGGCAGTGTGTCGCCGCTCTACGTCGTGGATGGGATGTACCTGACGGAGAACCCGAACCTGAATCCTGACGACGTCGAGTCCATCGAGGTGCTGAAAGACGCGTCGGCTGCTGCCCAATACGGGGCGCAGGCTGCGAACGGCGTCATTGTGATCCGGACGAAACACGGGCGCGAGGGAGAAACGCGTACGGAGCTGAGTTCCTATTACGGATACCAGACCGTGCCGCACAGGATCGACTTGATGAACGCCGCTCAATGGGCTGCGATAACACAGCAATCCTACGCGGCTGCAGGCGTAACCCCTCCCCCAGGTGTGCTGAGTCCTCAGGGCGACACCGACTGGCAGAATGCGCTTTTCCAGTCCGGCTCGATCCAGGACCACAACCTCTCGTTATCGGGCGGTTCAGCAGGCGCAACCTACCTCCTGAGCGGTGGATACCTGGAACAGAAGGGGACCATCCTGGCAACGGGCTTCAAGCGCTACAGCTTTCGGATCAATTCCGAGGCGCGTCGCGGAAGGGTGACGCTCGGTGAGAACGTGGCTCTGTCGCAATCACGCCGAACGAATCTGAACGGCTTTCCGCTCATCGACGCAATGCGAATGTTCCCCACGATCCCGGTTTACGATCCGGCCAACGTCGGAGGTTACGGATACGGAACGGACGCTAATCCAACTTTCGGAACGAACCCCGTCGGCCAGCAGCTCGCACGCAACAATACCGACCGGTCGAACCAGGTCATCGGAAGCGCGTACGCGGATGTCGGTTTGATCGCCGACCTGCACTATCGATTCAACCTGGGTGTCAACTACGCGAACAATCTCAACAGAAACTATTCCAGCATCGCGCAGCTGCGTTATCGCAGCCCGATGCTCAATGGCGCGACGCTGAGCGAGCAGACAGGGGACTTTACATCGCTTCTGTTCGAAAACCTTCTCCTCTACAACGGAACATTCAACAACGGCATGCACAAGTTCAACGCAGCCGCAGGCATAACGTCTCAGAAGCAGGACGACCACGAGCTGAACGTATTCCGTCAGGGGTTTGACAACGCGTCTCTCATTCAGATCGATGCCGGCTCCACGAACGGCCTCAACAACCGCGGTTTTCTGATTCAAAACCGCCTGAATGCGATGCTCCTGCGCGCGAACTACACACTGCTCGATCGATATCTATTCACGGGAAGCGTTCGCCGTGACGGCTCCTCGAGATTTGGGCCCGGCAACCGGTACGCAAATTTCGGCGCCGCGTCGGTAGGATGGGTACTCAGCGACGAAGGCTTCTATAAGAGCATTCCGGTGCTGAGTGGCGCGGTGGATTATCTGAAGATTCGCGCGAGTACCGGCACTCTGGGCAACCAGGACATCGGGGATTACCAGTTCAGCTCGCCGATCATTCAGAACCAGAACTATCTGTTCGGAGGGACACTCGCCAACGGCGCAACGCAAATGAGTTTGGCAAATCCCAATATTCGTTGGCAGAGCAACAAGCAAACGAATATCGGCCTCGACTTCGGCTTACTGGACGACCGCCTCACCTTCACAGCCGATCACTACGTCTCGACGTCAGACGGGTTGTTGGTGAATGTGCCAATTCCCTGGAGTCTGGGCTCCAGCTACTTCAATCCCTGCAATTGCTATCCATTCGTCATTCCCCAGAACCCCGTCGCAAACGCGGGGTCCGTACGCAATACAGGATTCGAGTTGAATCTCGCCCATCACCTCGATCGGTCGGCGTTCCACCTCAACTCGACCGTGAACTTTACTACGATCAGCAACAAGGTGACCGCGCTTGGTAATGGCGGGCAGCCAATCTACGCTGGTTTCGCCAACGTCTCTCGGACGGTGGTTGGCAGGCCGATCGGTGAGTTTTACGTATACAAGACCGCAGGCATATTCCAGACGGCCGCGGAGGTTGCCGCCCATCCCGCACAGGCGGCTCTCGGCGCGGTCCCGGGCGATGTGATTTATGTCGATCTCAACGGCGACGGCAAACTTGATGACGCCGATCGCTACGCCGCCGGTAGCGGTATTCCGAAATGGACCGGAGGCCTCTTTTTCGACGGCAGGTTCAACGCTTTCGATTTCGGGTTGAACATGCATGGGTCGCACGGCAACAAGATCTTCAACGTCACGAGGTATTGGTCCGACCGCACCGACGATCCGCAGAACCACCGAGCTGGCTACAGCCCGTGGACCCCGCAGAATCCGAGCAACACAACACCGCGGGCGCTCTGGGGACCGGGCGGAGCAACCAATCCCAACCTCAACGACAAGGACAAATCAGATCGCTGGATAGAGGATGGATCGTACTGGCGGATCCAGAATCTCGTCCTCGGGTACACGCTCCCGAGCTCCTTCTTCAGCCGAGCCGGATTCGCGCAGGCAACTCCGCGCATTTACCTGAACATCCAGAACCTGCACACATTCACCAGTTACTCGGGATACGATCCTGAAATTCTGGGGCAGGCAGATCCACTTGCCCGGGGTATCGATGACGGGCGGATCTATCCAAACGTGCGCACGATATCATTCGGCCTCGACCTGAGGATGTGACCATGACCGCACACACACAAACACTCAAACGGGCTTTCATGCGGAATATTTTTCCCAGCACTCTATTGCGCTCGCTTCTGGTTGCAGCGGCGCTAGCCGGGTGCACGCAGGATCTGAACATTACGAACCCGAACGCATCGGATACGACAAATTTCTGGCAGACCCAAACCGATGCGCTAAATGGCATTAACGCCACGTACAACGCCCTCCAGCAACGCGGCACGTACGCACGTTGGCTGGGCTTCCTGTTCGACATACGCTCGGACGAGGGATTCGCAGGGTGTGGTTGGGCAGAGCTCTGCGCATTCAATGCCTTCAAGCAGACCGATTACAACTTCGAACCGAGTCGCGAAACCTGGCAGATGCACTACTGGGCGATTTTCCGCGCGAATCAGGTCGCCGACAATGTTCCGAAAATAAACATGGATCCGGCGCTTAGAGACCGAATCGTCGGCGAAGCGAAATTCCTGCGTGCGTTATTGTATTTCAACCTGGTGAATCTGTACGGCAATATCCCGCTCGTGATTACCACGCCAACACCGGGTTACCTACCGCCTCAGGCTACGCCCACCGAGGTCTACGCTCAGATCGAGAAGGACCTTACCGAGGCTGCAGCAGTTTTGCCTTTGCCCGGTGTGTACGGTCCCAACGATTTAGGTCGTGCAACGAAGGGGGCGGCGCTTGCGCTACTCGGCAAGGCGCAGCTCCAACAGAAGAAATGGGCCACGGCTGCAGCGACGCTCGCCCAGGTAATCGCGATGCCGCAGTACGACCTGATGGCGAACTATGCAGACAACTTCACTGACAGCTTCGAGAACAACAAGGAGTCCGTATTCGAAGTGCAGTTTGGCGATGAGGATCAGTTGTCCACGGGCAATTCGGGCCAGAACTACGCAAAGATGATCGGGGCCTGCAAATCGTCGCCCGGCATCACGGTGCCTCCCGGAACCACAGAGCCAAGCTATTGCGACGGCAGACCGACACGGTGGTTCTTCAACCAGTTCTTTGCCGACACCACCGTTCGGACCGTTTACGACCCGCGACTGGATGTAACTGTCTTCTGGAACCGGCCGGGAGGTATGGATGTCTACGGAACGCCGTTCACCACGCGTTATGGCGCGACCAGCAATGAGGTGTGGTGGAAGAAGTGGGGCGAGTACTATCTGATCGAAGATCAGAACTGGGACAATCCGATCAACTTTCGTGTCATCCGCTTCGCCGATGTGCTGTTGATGGAGGCAGAAGCGCTGAACGAGGCTGGACAGCCAGGTGCAGTGGCACTCGTTCAGAGAGTGCGCACGCGAGCAAAGGCTGGGACTGTCCCTGCCGGCCTGAACCAGGCGGCGATGCGTGATTACATAATGCACGAGCGGTTGGTGGAGCTGGGGCTGGAGCAAGCGCGGTGGCTCGATCTGCAGAGACACTCGATGCTTACGCCCACATTGCAGTCCAACGACTCTGACTTCAAGAACTTCGTCGCGAACAAATCCGAGTACCTTCCGATTCCGCAGTACGAGATCGACCTCAACCCGAATCTCAAACAGAATCCGGGCTGGTAGCAGCTGGCACAAGGCGCGCCGGATAATCGGCGCGCCTTGTGCGCTTTTCGCGAGCGCTCGAGAATCTCTAGCAGACGAATAACATGCAGACCATCAGAATTCGCAGCTGGATCCGCGCTGCCGGCTTTGTTTTCCTCGCGACGTGCTCAAATGCCGCGGCCGTCAACGACGGCACCGGACCGCCACCACCTTTGTGCACGTTCAAGAATCCGATCGATGTGGGGGCGGACCCGTGGGTGACAAAGAGTGGGGGATTCTACTATTTCACCGAGTCGCGCGACAACGGGATTTACGTGTACAAGTCGCAGTCACTCACAACGCTCAAGCAGAACGGCATCAAGATCTGGAGCGCCCCGGCCACCGGTTGGAACGAAACCAACATCTGGGCTCCAGAGCTCCACCAGATAAACGGACTCTGGTATGTCTACTATGCTGCCGGGCGTCGCCACGCCAATGGGAGCGACGCGCCATTTACGTCGCAACGAGCGGGCGTACTCGAGTCGACCACCGCCGATCCCCAGGGCGCCTATGTCGACAAGGGGATGCTTTACACCGGTTCCGACGTTGTCGCCGACACTGGCGCCGTCTGGGCAATCGACCTGACGGTCGGTGACATCAACGGCCAACTGTACGCAGTGTGGTCCGGTTGGGATCAGAACAACTCGACGACAGACAAAATCCAACAGAATCTCTATATCGCGCGCATGTCGAGTCCGCTGGCGATTTCCAGCAATCGGGTGAAGATCGCTGCTCCGGATGCAAGCTGGGAGACCGGACCCGAGCTTCCGCTCGAGGAAGGCCCGGAGTTCCTCCAGCACGGCGGCCAGGAGTTCATCATCTACTCGACCAACGATTCGTGGCTGCGGACTTACCAGCTGGGGCAGCTCCGCCTGACCAGCGCGACTGCCGACCCATTGAATCCGGCGAGCTATGTGAAGAGCGGACCGGTCTTCTCAGGGACTAACGACGTGTACGGAGTGGGTCATGCAAGCTTCACGACGTCCCCGGACGGTACCGAAGACTGGATCGTCTACCACTCCAAGATCGACGTGACGCCGGGATGGAACCGCGTAATCCGAACGCAGAAGTTCTCGTGGAATCTGGACGGGTCTCCGAACTTCGGGCTGCCGACCCCCACCGGTGAATCCGTCCGAATGCCGGCAGGGCAGTGTAAGTAAGAGCGACCGACCTCTTACACACTTCTGCAGGAAACCGCTGCCAAGTAGATTCACCCGTGAATCAGCCGGTCTGCTTAGACTGGACATCCGGGACTCTGATTCAGGCCCCCGTAGCTCAGGTGGATAGAGCAGCGGTTTCCTAAACCGTTGGCCGGGTGTTCGAGTCACCCCGGGGGCACTGAGATTTCGAGTAACTGGACGGCGAGATTCTGCTCGAAATCGCGTTCCCAGGTGACGTAACTTCAACAAACTGACAACCATAGATGACAAACCCCAGCGTTTCCAAACCGCGCTTTGGCGCAGACGAAGAGTCATTCAGCGAATGGGCCCTCGCCCACAAGCGGGAAGTAACATGGGCCGTCATCGCCTTGGCTATCGTCGTGCTCGGCTTCTGGTATTACCAGCGCTCCCAGGCAATTCGCGCGCAGCGCGCAGAATCCCAGTATTTCCAGGCGCGCCAGTCGGCATCGGCAGGGAACCTCCCTCTGGCGATTTCTGACCTTACGAAAGTTGCGGCGAGATACGATGGTACGAGGGCCGGCGCCGAGGCGTCGATATCTCTGGCGCAGGCTCTCTACTACCAGAAGAAGTACAAGGAGGGGATCGCCGCCCTCAAGAAGGCCGAGGGCAAGGCTCCTTTCGACTTCAAATCTTCGATACACGTCCTGGAAGCGTCAGGAAATGAGGAGCTCAAGGACTTCGTGGCGGGAGCCGAGCAGTACAAGCTGGCAGCCACCGTTACCAAGTATCCGGCGGAGAAAGCCCAATATCAGGCGGCGGCGGCGAGGGACTACATGGCTGCCGGAAAGACAGCTGAGGCGGCAGCAATCTGGACGGAGCTGGCAAAGGACGAGACCGGGCCGATGGCGGCCGAGGCGAAGGTAAGGCTGGGCGAAGTGATGGCCAAGCCGATGACGACGTAGCTCACGGCCGCTCAAGGGAATAACGACCGACCATCCTGTCCCAGCCCTAGCTAGAGAGTATGTGCGTATAAGATAGATTATGTAAACCACACCCAGTGGAAAACTGTGGAGAAGTCCGATGTGGCCGCACCTCCACTCGCTAACCCGCCTTGCAGACGAGCTTTAAACGATGGTGTCTAGAAAGGACTAGAGGTTGGGCGTTACCGCCAGCAGATAGGCCCTCAGGCGACAGTCTGTCAGACTACGTCGCGAAGCAGCCCCTCGAAAACGATCCTTCCCTCTCCGCGAAGCGACGGCAACCAGGCCGGCCCTTCGCGGTCGAGAGTTACTGTGAGAGGCAGGCCGGATCTGGTCCAGAGGGTCGTCTCATGGCCAGATTCACCCCAGCTGGAGAGCATGATCGCGGTCGCCACAGCACCCGTCCCACAGGCCAAGGTCTCTGCCTCCACGCCTCGCTCGTAGGTCCGATACGTGAAGGAGCCGTCCTGGCGCTTAGCCACGAAATTGACGTTGGCACCATCGGACAGATCCGGATGGTTCCGAAGCTCGGCTCCCCTGCCTGTCACGTCGGCAGATTCGATGTCGGCGATCTCGACGACGACGTGCGGAACCCCCGCGCGCGCGTAGCCTAGTCGGGTTTCACCTGGTTTCACACCCAGGTCCTGGGCATCGGGTCTCACGTCTGAGATCGGCTCCAGATCGACCTCTGGCAAGCCCTCTCTGATACGCGCCTTCAGCGCACCCGCCGCCGTGTGAAGAACGAACCCTCCGCCCTGCGCCAAGCCCAGTTCCACTGCCAGGTTCGTGCTGCAAAGGCTCGCATTTCCGCAGAGCGCGGCCTCCGAACCGTCGCTGTTATAGTAGCGCATTCGGACATCCCCGCCGGGGACTGACTCGAGGAAGACAACTCCATCGGCTCCCACGCCCGTGCCCCGCGCCGACAAGGCTCGGATGGTCTCCGGGTTCTCCAACGACGTCGCAACCTCCTTCGTCGCGTTGAACACGACGAAGTCGTTGCCCGAGCCGGTCATTTTGTAGAAGCGTTGTGGCTCTGCGCGCGTTGTCATCAGATCCTCCCGATGAGACTCCACCAACGCAGGCGCCAGACCATCCAGACCGCCTCTCGCACTATCCGCTTCGACATCTTGCTCACACCTTCGGCCCGATCGACGAAGATGATCGGGATTTCGACGAGGCGAAACCCGCGCTTCCACGCCCTGAAGGACATCTCGATCTGAAACGCGTAACCGTTTGATTTCACCGAGTTTAGGTCAATCGATTCAAGCACATTCCTCCGGAAGCACTTGAACCCACCCGTCGCGTCGAAGATCGGTAGGCCCGTCACCGCCCGAGCATAGATGTTGGCAGCGTAACTCAGGAAGAGCCGGCTCATAGGCCAATTGACGACGTTGACATGACCGTCCTGGTAGCGGGAGCCAAGGACCACGTCGGCTCCCTTTATGATTTCCAGGAACTCTGGCAGCCGCTCCGGATTGTGCGAGAAGTCCGCATCCATCTCGAAGACGATGTCGTACTTCCGCTCGAGCGCCCACCGAAACCCGGCGATATAGGCGGTTCCCAATCCGAGCTTGCTCGGCCGGTGGATGACATGGACACGCGGATTGTTGGCCGCAATCGCGTCGACGATCGCGCCTGTCCCGTCGGGTGAGCCGTCGTCTACGACGAGAATTTCGAGGGACGCGTCCTGCGCCAGAATCGACGGGATGAGCCGCGCAATGTTGAATCGCTCGTTGTAGGTCGGAACGATAACAAGAGCCCGTTCAGGCAAAGCGGCTCCGATCGCGCAATGTGCCGGCTACGAGCATAAGGATCCCGAGCACGATCGCGATCCACGTGATCAGCTTCCCCCGCTCGTAGGTTGGACTCGTGAAGGTGAGCTCGATCCTCCGTGCTCCGGCCGGGAGCTCGACACCGATCAGCGTATAGTCGGCGCGGCCAATTGCCGCCGGCTTGCCATCGACTGTCGCCTTCCACCCCGGATAGAAATTCTCCGACACCACGAGCGATGCTCCATCCGGTGCCGGCGCACTCAGATCTATCCGCACTTTGCCGAGCTCGTAATGGCTGACTCTCGTCGCAACAGCAATCGGCGCGGGAAGCGCCTGCACTCTGGCACTCGCCCGGACTTTGGCTGAAGTATCGAAGAGTGCCGCGCGCTTCACGTCGAACCTAGGGTTCAGGATCGTGGCCAGCACCTGCTCGTCGGGTGCTTTGATGGCTATTGGTGCGAGCCACGAATACGGGTTGTCCGTGCTGAGCCTGTAGAGGTACACCGTGTCGCCCGATGCATTCCGAACGGGACCTTTAGCCAACACGAAGTTTGATAGCGGGAGTACGGAGAGATTGGTCAGCAGATATTTGGTGTTGGTGAGCTGCAGTACGTTTGGAGTAAACACCTGCCGGAGATCAGCGTTCTCCCCTGTCAGAACGTTGTATCGGCCCAGCTGGTTACCGTGATAGCCAAGCACGTTTCTGATTCGATACGTCATCAGCGCGTCGAGGCCCAGGAATGCATCGGGCCGGGACGTCTGCTGGAGTGGTAGCGCTAAAACACGGACGGGCTGCGGCTCCGCTTTGAGCATGTCGATGATCGAATCACTCGCGTAGATCACTCTTGCCGGGTGCGAGAACATCCAGTAGGCTCGTTCGACGGTCCACAGGTCTATCGTCATGAGTGCGGCGAGGCCCCATGCGGCAGCCCGTGTCGAGATCCTTCCACGAAAGGTCGCAAACCACAACGCCGCTATGAGGGCGACGAAGGCGAACGATCGCCAGGCACCAGCGATAAGGGCGCCGTTGTTCGCGTGGAGCTGGTCCAGCTGCCGGTCGTCCGCAAAGGATTCGGCGATGCTGGTGAGTGCGCCAGTCGTGGCAAGGAGCGCAATCGCTCCCCCGCCGATGAGCCAACCGATGAAATATTTGCGGGTGACTCGTCGCTCGAGAAAGCGCTCAGCGCCGGCGCACGCCAGGACCGCAATCGCGAGCGTCCCGACAAAGAAAATAGTCGCCGGCGCCCGGAAGTATTTCGTTCCCGGAACGATCGCGTAGGGAATGCGATAGAATGGAGTCGCGCTTCCCAGTGACCACAGTAGCGATACGACAAGCGCGGCCGACCAGAAGATGATCTGCTTTCGGCGTGGATCGCTGCGCAGCCCAATGAAGGCGGCACCGGCAAGCACCAGGACTATTACGCCAACATAATCGCTATGGAGGTGAATTCCATTCCGCCCCCAATAGTTCTCGAGCATGCCGGAGAACTGCGGGAGATAGGCGTTGAGCAGCTCCTCGGGGTTCCATGCATACGAAGTGGCACTGAGGTAGTCTGCCATGCCCCCTGCCCTCGGCGACCACGCCACGTATTCCCGGACGGGGAGGTATTGAACCGCTCCGATGGCCAATCCAACGACCACCGCTGCGAGGGCGGCCGCCAGACGTTTTATGGCAGTCGACGTCGTGAGCGATACTCCGTCGACGGCGGAGACCGCGAGAAAGAGCGCGTAGGATCCGCACGCTAGCAACGTGTATTGGAGGAGTTGAGGGTGCGGGCTCAGGATGCATAAGCCGACGATCAGCGCGAACGCGCCCCAGCTCGAATTCTTTCCTTGACGAATCCCTCGATACAGAACCCACAGCGCCAGCGGAAAAAGGGCGCTCACGAACAGCTTTCCGTCGTGTCCAGGCGAGACGTAGGAGGCGATCTGGCCGCTCATCATGTAGGCGATTCCGCCGATGAGCGAGCCGTAGAACCCGTAGCCTATAGCGCGAAGAAAACCGAAAGTAAAAAGTCCGGCGAGAAAAAAGTGGATGATGAAGCCCCACGTCATCGCGACGTCGGTGGGCAAGATCATGCGCAGCAGGAACGTCGGATAGAAAATGTCGCCGTGCATCGCCGCTATATACGGCATCCCGCCGAACAGGTACGGATTCCATAAGGGGAAATGGCCCGTTGCCTTGAGAGTGCTGGCGGCGAATTCCCTGAACGCGTAGCCGGCGATGTACTGATCGCTGCGAGGATTTACAAGGAATTGTCCAGCCAGTGCCGGATACGCGACTGAAAGCGCGCACAGCCCGTATACGATTGACGCCCAGCCAAAAGCGAAACGCGGCGCCGGAAGCGCCGCGGACGTGTTAGCGGTGTCGGGATAGGGTCGGGACTTCTCTCGAGCCTGAGCCATGAGGCATCAATGTGGTAAAGATTTGCGAGTTGCGCCGGTTGCGATGTAGAGCCCGCTCGGAACGAGCTCCACGATCGTGAGCCACAGCCGAGCCGCGATTGCGACGAGTGCCGCATCCGCTTCATTGGCGAGACCAAGCTGCGTCATGAAAGCCGCCAGCGTAAACTCTCTCACGCCCAGACCGGCGGGCGCGATCGGCGAGATGAAACCCAGGATGTACGCAGCGGTGTAAACTGCGATGTACGAGGAAATTTCGCCAGGCGAAGCTCCGAGCAGTCCGCGCACGAACAGCTGAAATGCAAAGCCATATAGAAGCCATGAAATCGTGCTGGCGATTGCCGCCGTCCAGATGCTCGTCGCTGGAACCGACGGAGGAAGGATATTCCTTCCCATGAGGCCGCCAATCCACACGACCAGACGCGGCAGAAATCTGGGGGCGCTGAGCAGGATCGCCACGAGAATCAGAACGCTGATTCCAACCAGGAGTGGCTGTCCAAGGAGCTTTGCTCCCGTCACCATCACAATGGCAGTGCCCGTGGCGAGACTCATCGCCTGCATTATGACCGAAGAACCTGCGGCGGCGAGAGCCGACAGTCCCCGTTCCCGCGCCATCACTCCCATGGCAGTTAGCGACCAGATATTACCAGGGACATATTTCCCGAGATTCGAGAGGAACCAAATGCGCGAAGCCTGGCGGAACGGCAGATGCGAATCCCAGGCGCCGAGCACTCGACGCCACCCCTCAATGAGGAGCGCGTATGTCAGGAGGATCAGAATAGTTGCGAGACCTATCCACTCCCACCCAAACTGAATGTGAGAGAGGCGCGGCTGAACTCTAGTCCACTGTGTCGCGAGGGAGCGGACGGCGAAGAAGAGCACCACCGCCGCGAAAACCCACTGGGCGACCTTGAATAGCCTACGACGCGTGAGCGCCAAGAACCTGTCGGTATATCTCTGCGTAGCGCCGCGCCGCTGACTCCGGCGCGAAGGCAGAGAGTGCGTAAAGGCGCCCTGCCCTCCCAAGGTCTCTTCCGCGCCCGTCGCTGGTCAACAAATCGTCGAGCGTCTTGGTCAACGCCGGTCCATCACCCGGCTGCACGAGGAGGCCAGTGCTGCCGTGCTGAACAACGTCGCGCAGGCCGCCCGAATCGAAAGCCACCACTGGCGTCTCGCAAAGGAGCGCTTCCACCGCCACAAGCCCCAGCCCTTCCTCGACGGAAGGAACAACAAGCGCCGCAGCCCGCTGGTAAAAGCGTGGGAGATCGTGTTGTGCGACACGTCCATGCCAGCGGATCCGCGCCGCGATCCCGAGCTCGCCCGCCAATTGCTCGAGGCCTGCCCGACTCGGTCCATCGCCGACGATATCCAGCGATGCGTGCGTCTTCATCCCGGCGAAAGCGCGCAACAAATGCTCGACTCCTTTCTGCGGAGTCAGCCGCCCCACGAAGAGAAGACGTTGGCCATCGTGGGAATCTGAGGGCACGAAGAGGTTTGTCGCGACCGGCATCGGAGCCACGGTTGGGTGGACGCCGGAGACGAGCCTTTCTGTCTCGTCCTTGAGCCAGTGGGAAACGGTGGTGACCGCTGCGGAGTGCTTGAGCACGTGTCCGAACAATGGCTTGGCCACACCCACCGTGCGAGCGAGACGCACATCGGTTCCGTGAAGCGTCGTGACTAGTGGGATATGGGCGAGACCAGCAACCCACGTTCCGACGACGCCGTTCGGGAACCACCAGTGCGCGTGCACGATCTCCGGCTCGAAATTGCGCCGCGCGCGAACCGCCTGAAGGAAATCGGCGCCGAGGAAACCGACGAGCGCGAATTTGGCGCTCCACGAGGTCGCGACGTCGCTCACCATGTTTCCAGTATAGGCAAGTTTTTCGTACCGCCGCGGCGCGTAGCGGAAGCGATCGATGGAGACGCCCTCGATTTCCTCGGATGCGGGAAGGCCACCACCGGCCGGCGCAACGACGTGAACGTTCACATCCTCGCCGCGCAGTGCCACGGCCAGGCGAAGGAGGAACGAACCCGCCTGGTCCCCTCCCCTGCGGGGAAAGGAGTGCGTGAGAAACAATACGTTCATTGATTACCGAGTCGTGGAGGTGTCGCGTTCCCTCGAGAGGTCCTCAATCCGCGCCGCCAGCTGACTCAGCTCGGCGCGTTGCGCAGCAATCAATTCACCGATCAGTCCGGTCGCGAAGAAAACGCTACCAACCGTAAGGCACGTCTCTACGAGATTGACGAGCGGCCTGAACCCCACGCCGCCGATCACCCGCCAGAGGATCGCGACGATACCAACCGCCACACCGATCAGGAACAAAACGGCGCCGAGCATGCCGAAAAGGAGGAGAGGCTTGC
>JALYZH010000271.1 GCA_030948945.1 Gemmatimonadota bacterium
CCGGACGCCCGCACGCGAGCAGGAAGGCGCCCATGCTTGCGGCCAGACCCATGCAGTTGGTGTTTACCGGCGACTTCAGGAACTGGATCGTGTCGTAGATCGCCAAACCCGCTGAGACGCTTCCACCAGGCGAGTTGATGTAGATGTGGATGTCTCGCTCCGGATTGTCCGATTCCAGAAAGAGCAGCTGTGCGATCACGATGTTGGCCACGTCATCGTTTATCGGCGTGCCAAGGAAAATGATCCGGTCCATGAGGAGCCGGGAGAAAACATCGTAGGTGCGCTCGCCGCGGCTCGAGCGTTCGATGACGTACGGCGTGTAGATCGTCGGCATTTGTTCTTCTTCTTCCTTTTTAGGCATTAGTCGAAACGTCATTCCTGTCCAGCAACCACTTGAAGACCTTGTCCTCGGTGATGCTCCTCTCCATTTCCTTCAGTCGTCCGCTCTTTTCCAGCTGCGCGTAGATCTGGCCCGGGTTGGCACCGCGCTTCTCCGCCTGATCGGCGATACGATCGTCGAGATCCTTCTCCGTCGCGGTCAGGCCTTCTTTCTCGGCGATCGTCTCTATGACGAGGTCGCGCCTGATCTGCCGCTCCGCCATCGAGCGGAACTCACCCGCAAACTGTTCGCGCTGGTCCTTCGGCACCTGATAGGCTTCCGCGTAGTTCTCGACGAACTGCTGTACCCAGCTCTTTGGAACGTCGAACGCATTTGCGGAAATGATCTGATCGATCAGGTGCTGCCTCACGCCCGCTTCGATCTCGTGCTGGGCGTGACGCTCCATGTCGGACCGTACGGTGGCCCTGAGCGCATCGAGTGAGTCGAAGTCACCCACTTCCCGGGCGAACGCATCGTCGAGCGGCGGCGCCGACTTGCGTTTTACCTCGTTGAGCGTGACGCGTACGGTCTTCGTCTGGCCACGTTGGGCTTCGTCTGGAAAATCCTCGGGCCACTTCACCGGACGCTCGAGGGTCTCACCGGGCGCGACGCTCATGACCAGCTCTTCGATTCCGGCGATTGCCTGACCGGCGCCGATCACTATTGGATAGCTCTTCCCGTCTCCGGCTTCGCTGTCGGTGCCGGAGGTGGCTATCTGCACGTTCACCATGTCGCCCGGCATCGCCTTCTCGTTGACCGGAGTCCATGTGGCCTTCTCGTCCCGGATCTGTTCGAGCTGCTGATTGAGCTGGTCTTCCGTGACGCTCGCGGCGGGTCGCTGGATTCTGAACCCGTTGGTGCGCGCCAACTCGATCGTCGGACGAACCTCGAGGTGTAGCTCGAACGTGAGGGGTTTTCCTTCCTCGAATTTGAGGTCGTGGACGTGCGGCTGCGCCGCGACTTTGATGCTCTCCTTCTCCACGAATTCCTGATACGCTTCGCGCACCAGGTTTTCGAGGGCTTCCTGCCTGATTGCGTCTCCGAACTTCTTTCGGACGACCGTTGCCGGGGCCTTGCCCGGCCTGAACCCGGGCAGACGGACCGTCGAGGCGTAGTGCCGGGCTGCCTTGTCCTCTGCGTCCTTCACCGCTTCCGCCGGAACCGACACCTGGATGTGCCGTTCGACTCCTTCGGATGCGCGGGGTGTAAACTCGATTTTCATGTCCGGAATATAACAGAGGGGCGAAGGCCCCGACCGCGCCAAGGATCCGTCCGACCTCGCACAATCCGACAGTCAGAATTCAGGAGGTGAAAGACTCGCGCGCCGGCACCGCACTTGCCTTTTGGTCGGGCCTGATCGACGACACCGACAAACAACAAGCATCGCGCGGAGGCGATAATGGAGCTCGAAACCCTCAAAGACCTTTACATCGAAGAACTCAAGGATCTCTACAGCGCAGAAAAGCAGATCGTGAAGGCGCTCCCCAAGATGATCAAGGCGACCAAGCACCCTGAGCTGAAAGCGGCGTTCAAGACGCACCTTCGCCAGACCGGAGAGCACGCGAAGCGTCTCGAGCTAATCTGCAAGGAGCTGGGCGTGAGCCCGCGCGGCAAGAAATGCGTGGGCATGGAAGGCCTCATCGAGGAGGGCAGCGATCTGATCAAGGAGAAGCCGGACGCCGACGTCCTGGACGCCGGGCTCATCTCCGCGGCACAGCATGTCGAGCACTACGAGATGGCCGGTTACGGAACGGTCCGCACCTACGCGCGTCAACTGGGATTCGAGGAGCAGGCGGAGCTGCTGCAGCAGACGCTCAACGAAGAGGGAGAGACGGACCACCTGCTCACTGCGTTGGCTGAGACGGGCATCAACATTGAAGCAGAGGGCTAGAGAGGTCGCAGACTTCGGGTTCTGAGCGCAAAAAAAGCCGGCCCGAGGAGCCGGCTTTTTTTTAGCAGCCTCGCGCTTGACCGACGCTCCGTGACGGCTATGAGCCCCTGCGCCCCGACTTCATTGAAGTCGCCGGTGGCTTGCCGGTGCGCACGGGCGGATTCGGCACGTGCTGCTTCACCGCCGCGGTATCCGGCACACTATGCGGCTGGTCCTTCTTTTTCTTTGTCGAGAAATCAGGAATCTCGTTCTTGCGCTTCATATTGATCTCCGTTGGAATCAGGCGTCGCGTCATCATGCCAAAGGGGGGACTCGAACCCCCACGGATTGCTCCACTGGATCCTAAGTCCAGCGCGTCTACCAATTCCGCCACTTCGGCGCTGAGATCAAAGATAGCAATCCTCGGCAAGGATTTCTGCGCGAACCCCTAAAAAAGGAGCCCCCGCTGACTGCGCGGGGGCTCCCCTCAAACTGATTCGACCGTTTGTTCTACTTGTTGACCTGCAGATTCACAATCCTCGGCTGGTGTTTCGAGTCCGCCAGCGAAAAAACTCTCAGGCTTACGTACTCTCCATTCTTCAACTGTCCCAGCGCCTGCTGAAGATCGGCGGGAGTGCCGATCGCGCGCACGGGGGCCGGATACAGAACTTCCGTGATCACGTCGTTCTTGAACAACTTGTCCTCGGCGGGACCGCCGGGAATGACATCCGAGATCATGACGCCGCGCACCGGCATGGGCATTCTCGCCTGTGCGGCGATCTCGGTGCTCACCGGTGCTACGGAAATTCCAAGCGCTGGATGTACGACGCCCGTTCCAAGAGGCTCGGTACGGGTATCGGCCGTCGCGACTTGCTGATCTGTCTGTGCTTCCATCAGCGTCACGCGGAAATTCTTTCGCTGACCGTACCGCATCGCTTCGATATCGATCGACTCGCCAGGGTTATGGTTGCGAACGATTCTCTGGAGCGTGCTGACGCGATCGACCGGCTGCCCGTCCGCGGTGATGATGACGTCACCGGGCTGGAGTCCGGCTCTCTTCGCCGGGGTGTTGTCGCTCGGAAAGTTGCGGACGAGCACTCCGCGAATGTCTTTAACGCCTGCGACCGCCGCGTCTTCAGGGCTCACATCATCGATTCCGATGCCGAGCGCTGGAACGCGAACGCGTCCGTGCGAAATGATCTCGTCCATCACGCGCTTGGCGAGCGTGACGGGGATCGCGAAGCCATAGCCCGCGTTGTAACCGGTTGGACTCGCGATCGCGCTGTTGATACCGATTACTTCTCCACGCGAGTTGACGAGGGGACCGCCCGAGTTGCCGGGATTGATCGCTGCGTCGGTCTGAATCAGATCGCTGATCGCGTATTGATTCGTGCCGTTCGGGTTCATCAGGTCCGCGAGGCTGCGGCCCTTGGCGCTGATGATTCCGGCGGTGACGGTGTTCTCGAGACCGAGCGGATTGCCGATCGCGAGCACCCACTCTCCGATGCGGGAAGCC
>JALYZH010000304.1 GCA_030948945.1 Gemmatimonadota bacterium
AGCGCGCGAACCTGAATTGACCCGATCCAATTGGATGTTTCGCCGCATCCGATGACCTCCAGGCGGACGGCGCGATTCCCTTCCAGATGTGCTCGGGCATGATCGGCATCTGAAACGTCGCGTCGTAAAACTGTTGGGGCGTTCGCTGATGAAACCAGAAGACGGCGGTCGCGGAATCAGGAGTGCTGACTGAGTCGATGCTGCTGATCAGCGCAGCCACTGACGTCCCCAGCGTCGAGTCTTTCGTGGTCTGCAGAGTAAACCGGACATCGCTCGACGTCACCGGTTGCCCATCGTGCCACTTCGCTCGGGGGTTGATGCGAAACGCGATGCTCAGGGAATCGCGGCTCCAGGTCCAACGATCTGCCAGGCGCGGGGTGAAGCCGACGTCATCCAGAATGTTGAGCGAATCGCCTATATCCGCGAGTCGATCGTAAACCAGATCACTGATCTGCGCAGCTTGGGTAGTGGCAACGAGTGTCGGGATGAGGACGTCGGGGTCACCGCCGGTGGAAATCGTCAGCGTGCCGCCCGAGCTTCCTCTCGAACCAGATTCCGAGCCTGCACAGGCGAAGAAAGCCATTAGGCAAAGGAGCCGAACGTGCTTCATCGTCGCCATGTCCATTCCTCGTCGAGATAGCGCGGCAAAAGCTGCAATGCATCCGCGCGGACTTCGTCTTCACTGAGCTCAGTCGCATCCGCATCCTCGAGTGATCGCACCGCATCGAACATGGCGTGCGCCACTTCAGCAGCGTCCGGGACGCGGCCGAGAAGCGCGGCGAGCGTTGCGGGTGGTGCGACCGAGCTCGATTCACTCGTGGCGGACGCCGCGAATGAGGAAAGCGAGGACTGATCATCGTTGACGAGGATGGAGCCGTGCTGCAACAACGCTCCGGAGTCACGCCACTGGGCACTTCCCACCAGCTTGCCACCCTGCGCGACGAGCTCGCCTTCGCCCGGCGCGTCGAAACACGGTCGAATACTCGGCGCGGCCGCTCTGTCGGATGGAGTAGCAACGCCTGCCATCACTCCCAGTCGCGTGAGCCCAGCGAGCAGAATCACGTTAACGCGGGAGTAGGTCTCACGGAGCGACTCTCGCTCTTCGAGAGGAGCCGTCACGCTGTAGGTGACTTCGCGATGGTGAAGAATTGCGCGTCCGCCAGTTGGTCTGCGGACGACGTCGACTCCGGCGGCGTGGATCTTCTTCAGATCATAAAGTCCAAGGGCGGGCTGATGCCTGCCGAGCGACAGCGTTGGCCGTGTCCACGAGTAAATGCTGAACACGGTTTCCGACGTGCTCGCAGCGCGCGCGTGCAACGCCGTGTCTCGCGCCATATTCTCGGCGCCCGAGCGCGGCGGCGCGAGGAGAAGGCGCCAGCGCCGGTAACTTCGCCGAGGGTGCATAGAGTGTTAAATTGTCACTCCTATGAGCACTACAATCAAGCAGGTCCATGCAGCTATCCCTCCTGCTGAATCCTTTGTTCCAAGACACGTAGGCCCCGACAACCGTGATGTAGCCGAGATGCTGAAAATTCTCGGCTTTGCATCGCTCAACGCCCTTATTGACGCGACCGTTCCGGAGAAAATCCGGTTGCGTGGCGGGCTAGACCTACCAAAGGGGATGACTGAGCCGGAAGTCCTTGCCTATTTCCGCGCGTTGGCCGCGAAGAATCAGGTATTTCGCTCCTTCATCGGCATGGGTTACTCCGATTGCGTGACACCCCCGGTAATTCAGCGAAACATCCTCGAAAACCCGGGCTGGTACACCGCCTATACGCCGTATCAGGCCGAGATTGCCCAGGGCCGGCTGGAGGCGCTGCTCAACTTCCAGACTATGGTGATCGACCTCACCGGTCTGGAGATCGCGAACGCCTCGCTGCTGGACGAGGCGACAGCCGCCGCCGAAGCAATGACCATGAGCTACGCGCTCAAGGGAAAGCCGGGGAAGGAAGTCTTTCTGGTCGCCTCCGAGTGTCATCCGCAAACGATCGACGTCGTGAAGACACGCGCCAGTGTACGTGGCATCACTGTCCGCGTCT
This sequence comes from Gemmatimonadota bacterium, assembly GCA_030948945.1. The sequence goes on from JALYZH010000304.1 coordinate 2,040, forward strand.
CGAGTTACGAGGACTTCGAGATCGGTCCGGATGTTTTTGGCGCACTGATTCAGTATCCGGCAACAGACGGCGCAGTGATCGACTACACCAAATTGGTTGAGCAGGTGCACGCGGCGGACGCGCTGGTCACTGTCGCTGCAGACCTGCTGAGTCTGGTGTTGCTGACTCCTCCGGGCGAATGGGGCGCAGACGTCGTCGTTGGCAACAGTCAGCGCTTCGGAGTGCCGCTCGGCTACGGCGGTCCTCACGCGGCGTACTTCGCGACGAAGGACGAGTTCAAGCGGCACCTGCCGGGACGAATCATCGGCGTCTCACGCGACGCCGACGGCAAGCCCGCCCTGCGGATGGCGCTGCAAACTAGAGAGCAGCACATCCGCCGCGAGAAGGCAACGAGCAACGTATGCACGGCGCAGGTGCTCCTGGCTGTGGTTGCCAGCATGTACGCGGTCTATCACGGACCGCAAGGACTGACGCGCATCGCCAGGCGAGTCCACGGATTCACGACCGCGCTAGCGGATGGTCTGCGACGACTCGGCTTCACAATGGTGCACGACGATTACTTCGATACGATCCGGGTCGCGCTGGGCAAGCGAAGCGCCCAACCGATCCTCGAGGAAGCGCGCAATCGGCAAATCAATCTTCGCGCGATGGAAGACAGGAGTATCGTCATTGCCCTCGACGAGACGATGAGCAACGGCGACATCGAGAACCTCTTCGCTGCGTTCAATGGCGGAAAGGAGCCTGGCTTCACGCTCGATGAAGTGATGTCCGGCCTTGATCTTCGCTACGACGAGCGATTCAACCGCACGACTCCGTTCCTGACGCATCCGGTATTCAACAAGCATCACGCCGAGACGGAGATGCTCAGGTACATGAACAAGCTCCAATCTCGCGACCTGTCGCTCGTCCATTCCATGATTCCGCTCGGCTCCTGCACGATGAAGCTGAACGCGACCGCGGAAATGATGCCGATCACCTGGCCGGGCTTTGCGAAGATCCATCCGTTCTCGCCGCTCGATCAGACCGAAGGGTACCAGCAGCTGTTCGACGAGCTCGAGCGGGCGCTCGCGGAGATCACCGGATTCGCCGCGGTCTCGTTGCAGCCGAACGCGGGATCGCAGGGCGAGTATGCAGGCCTGCTGGTGATCCACGCTTACCATGCGTCGCGGAATCAGTCGGCTCGAGATGTCTGCCTCATTCCGCAGTCCGCTCACGGAACGAATCCGGCGAGCGCCGTGATGGCGGGAATGAAGGTCGTGGTCGTGAAGACGGATGCGCGCGGAAACATCGACGTCGCTGACCTGCGCGCCAAGGCCGAGGAGCACGCGAAGGATCTCGCCGCCCTGATGGTCACCTATCCGTCGACCCACGGCGTGTTCGAGGAGTCGATAGTCGAGATCTGCGACATCGTCCACAAGGCGGGTGGCCAGGTTTACGTGGACGGGGCGAACATGAATGCGATGGTCGGCTTGTGCCGTCCCGGCGACATCGGTGCCGACGTGTGTCACCTGAACCTGCACAAGACATTCTGCATTCCACACGGCGGCGGCGGTCCGGGAATGGGCCCGATCGGCGTGGCGAAGCATCTCGTGCGTTTCCTGCCCGGACATCCGGTGGTGAAGCTCAACGGACGCGACGAAGTTGGTGCCGTGTCAGCGGCGCCATGGGGCAGCGCCAGCATTCTCCCCATCTCGTACTCGTACATCAAGCTGATGGGTGGCGAGGGCCTGGAATACGCGACGAAGATCGCGATTCTGAATGCGAACTACATCGCGAAGCGGCTCGAGCCGCATTTCCCGGTGCTGTACAAGGGCGCACACGGAACGGTCGCGCACGAATGCATTGTCGATACGCGAGTGGTGAAGCAGACGAGCGGCGTCGAGGTGGAAGACATCGCGAAGCGGCTGATGGACTACGGATTCCACGCTCCTACGGTCTCGTTCCCAGTGCCAGGCACTTTGATGATCGAGCCGACGGAGAGTGAGCCAAAGGAAGAGCTCGACCGATTCTGCGACGCGATGATCTCCATCAGGGAGGAGATCAGGGAGGTCGAAACGGGTGTGGCGGACAAGCAGGACAATGTTCTGAAGAACTCACCTCATCCCATGAGCAGAGTGGTCTCGAGTTCCTGGACACATCCGTACACGAGGGAGCGTGCAGCATTTCCAGCCGAATGGACGCGGGATTTCAAGTTCTGGCCGGCGGTCGCGCGCGTGGAGAGTGCTTACGGGGATCGAAACCTGATTTGCTCCTGTCCGCCGACCGATTCCTATGTAGAGGCCGAGGCGGCGAAGAGCTGAAGCTGGCGGCAATGAGCCCGCTCATTGCATGATTTCCTGAAGTTTCCTTCGACAGGAGGACGACGTGCATTGGGGCGGAGTGCTATTTGCCGCGTTGATGATCATCCTGGCGATTCCGTTCGCTTTGTCGCACTTCCGAAGCTCGGACTATCCCCTGCGAATTCCCGGGGCGAAGACACTGCTGGCAGTGGTGGTGACCGCCGCGGTGCTGCTCGGCATGGTCAACATTGTTCGGGCCCTTGGCGGATTCGAAAATCACGCCGCCTACTGGGCGCTGAACCTCGCCCTGTCGGCGTTCTTCTGGCTGGTGTTGCTTCGCCTGTGTTGGGCGGAACGGAGACAGCGCCCGCGCTGAGCGGGTCACGCCAGGAGGCCGGAGTTACTGTCCGACGTGCTTCTTGTAGGCGTCGGCGTTCATCAAGCCATTCAGCTCCGACGGATCGCTCGGCTTGATCTTGATCATCCAGCCGGCGCCGTAGGGATCGCTGTTCACGAGCGCCGGCTCCTTGTCGAGCCTGTCGTTGATGGCTACGACTTCTCCGGCGATGGGAGAGAAGAGCTCCGATACGGCCTTCACGGCCTCGATGGTTCCGAAGACGTCGTGCTTCCCGACCTTCGTTCCAACCTTCGGCAGCTCTATGTAGACGATGTCGCCCAGCTCGCCCTGCGCGTAGTCGGTGATGCCGATCTCGATTGGATCGCCGCTACCCTTACCCTTGCGGACGTACTCGTGCTCTTCGGTATAGAGAAGGTCGCCGGGAGTATTTGCCACGGCGCGAAGTCTATCGGCGCTCTAATGGAGAGTCAAGAAACGCGGGCTTCGCTCTCCGTCTCTACAGCATCGCGCTGAAGGGAGCTCCAAAGCGCGTCGACATCGCGCTCTAGGTCCTGGATCGATCCGTTGTTCTCGATGACGTAATCCGCTCGTGCACGTTTGAGCTCGGCGGGCATTTGCGCGGCGATCATGTTCATCGCATCGGCCTCGTTCAGGCCGCGCGTCGCGACCATCCGCTCGAGCCTCAATGGACGAGCCGCGTCGACGAGGACGATCGCGTCGAATTCCTCGACGAGATTCCGCTCGAACAACAGGGGAATGACGCAGACCACCAGGGGATCACCCCGCTCCCTGGCCTGTGCGATCTCACGGTCCCGAAGCCGGGTTACTCCCGGATGCACGATCCTGTTCAGTGCATCCAGCTCGCCCTGATCAGCGAACACGATCTGCCGGAGAGCGCCACGGTCCAGACTGCCGTCACTCTTCAGGACGTCCTTGCCCCAACGCCTGACGATGTCCTTGAGCGCCTGGGTATCGGGCTCCACCGCTTCACGCGCGAGTACATCAGCATCGATCACCGTCGCACCGCGATCGGCGAGCATCCTTGCAACCTCTGACTTGCCGCTGGCGATGTTTCCTGTCAGTCCGATGAGGATCATCTGTCACGGGATTGAAGTGGTCTTGCGCGCAGTCCGGAGCGGCAAGATAGGATGTTCTCCGAGCCCTGTCACGCATAAACTGCTGCTTGCGACCAGCGCCACACTGCTCAGCTTGCTAGAGTAGCCGAACTTGAGCCGCGTCGCTGGCTGGGACTGTATGGCACATTCTGCACCGCGCCTCATACGATTCGGTCCCGCCCACCATGATTTGCGGTGAGTTGTACGGGGCTGGGCGTCCTCCAATGAGCCTCTGGTTGCGACTGGCCGGTCCCCCGCAGAGGACACAGATCGCGTGGAGCTTGTCCACCACCTCGGCGATTGCCATCAGCTCAGGCATCGCACCAAAAGGCTCGCCGCGAAAATCCGTGTCTGTTCCCGCTACGATGACGCGTCGCCCTCGCGCAGCGAGAGAAGTCACGAGGCCGACGATCCCGTCATCCATGAACTGAGCCTCGTCGATCGCGACCACCTGGGCGGTTGGGTCGATTTGTTGAGTAATCTGGGCCGCCGAGTCAGCGGGGATTGCCTCGACAGAGCGTCCATCGTGGCTCGAGATGGAATAAATCCCGGCGTATCGGGCGTCGAGGTGCGACTTGAACACCTGCACCCGTTTCCGGGCGATAATCGAGCGACGGACGCGGCTAATGAGCTCCTCGCTCTTGCCGCTGAACATGACGCCGGCAATCACTTCGATCCATCCACCGGTCTGGTGGAATGGTCCACTCGGTCCACTCACGAGCGGTCGCGATCTCGACGGGGAGGACCTCCGCGGCTCGGTCTGTCCGAAGGTGAGCCGCGACGGGGAGCGCCTGGCCGACCTCGGGGAGGAGCGCCACGATCACGCGGGCCGCGGTCACGCGCGCCACGGTCAGGGCGCTCGCCTCTGGGGCCGGCAGAGCGCTCTCTTTCCTCCTTGTCGCGCTCGCCGCGCACCACCACCCGCCGCCCTCTGATCATGGTGCCATTGACTCTCGCGACGACGTTGGCTGCGTCTGCTTCGGCTACCTCGACGAGAGCGTGGCTCTCGCGAAGGTCGATCTTCCCAACATGATCGCCGGGAATTCCACCTTCGCCGGCGATGGCGCCCATCAGGTCACCGACCTTCACGCCATCACGCGTTCCGATGGTCATGAAAAGACGAGTCATCCCGCTCGATCCCGCTCCGGGTCGATCGCTGTCCGTCGGTCGTGCGCGGGCGACGGGAGGCGGGTTCTCTGCCGCAGCCCGGCGCTGCGCGCGCTCGCGCTCGAGCACGTAGAGCGCGGCGGCAGCGAGCTCAGTGGCGTCGAACTCTTCGAGCAACGGCTCCAGCGCGATGACTTCGCGCGGTGGAACACCGCGAGCCAGCACGGCCCGCAGCTCCTGTCTCACCGCTTCCTCGCGATCGTGCGCGCGGCGCTCGGGTCCGGTGAGATTGAGTGGCGTGAGCCGCCCACCCGTCAGCTCCCTGAGCCAGGCGATCTCTCCGGGCCTCACCAATACCACGATCTGAACCGGCTTTGCCTGAGCAACGCGTTGTAGCTCAGCGGGCGTCACCGGGGGCTGGTAAAAAATCACCGCGTGCGTTTCCGATGCGAAATCATTCTGCGTCACACGGATGTTCGCGTCGTC
>JALYZH010000312.1 GCA_030948945.1 Gemmatimonadota bacterium
TCGCTGCCGTCGTTACACCGGCCGCGGCGGTACGCGTCTTCTCGGCGGCAGCGAGGATAGTCGACAATGCTGCGTCCAGCTCCCGGCTCACGCGCTCGATCTCGCCCACCTGAACCACACCCTGCTCCATTGCCTTCGAAGTCGCGGCCACGCGCATCGTTACGGTCTCTGTCATCTTCACGACGTCGTCCGCCGCAGCCTGAGTCTGGTCAGCCAGCTTTCTGACTTCGCTGGCAACGACTCCGAACCCTCGACCTGCCTCACCGGCGCGCGCGGCTTCGATCGCCGCGTTCAGCGACAGCAGATTGGTCTGCTCCGCGATGCGGCTCACCGACACAACGAACTTGTTGATGTCCGTCGCCGTCGCGTTCAGCTCGCGCACTTGGCCCGCCGCCTGCTCCACGATCGTGCGCACGTCGAAAAGAATCTTGAGAGCACGGTCGATTTCGACGCGCTTGTCCTGAGCCTCCGCTTCGATCGCGCTGGCGAGACTGTGGACTTCCTGCGCCCCGCCAACGAGGTTGTCCCCCCGGGTGCGGATTCCATCCAGCGCTTCATTAACCTGGCGCAGCTGCGCCACCTGCGATTCGGCGCCGTGCGAGACTTCTTCCACCGCGTCGGCCACCTCGCCGGCTGAAGCGGAAATCTGCTTCGACGCGGACGCCAAATCGCTGGCCGATTGAGCTACTTCCTCTGCTGTCGTGGCCGCGCCCGAAGCAATTCGAGACAGGGCGATCGTCGCGTGATTCATCGCGTCCGCCAATGTCCGGAACTCGCCCGGCATGTCGCCTTCCGTGCGCTGCTGAAGATCGCCGTGGCTCAATTGAACTGCGTGCCTGACGAGAAGAAGGAGCGGGCGACCAACGGCGCGCCCGGTGCGCAGCACGATCATGATCGCGATAAGCGTCGCGACCACGATAACTGATACCAGCAGTCTCGACCTTTCGACCGACTGGCTGCGAAGCCTGTCCGACATTGCCGAAAGCTGCTGCGCCCGTGCGTGCTCGAGGCCCGTCAGCTGCTCGAGAAGCGACGGCACCAGCTTTCGCGCCCGCTGGGCCTCGGTGTGCGCGTCATCGAGACGTCCCAGATCGGTCAGACGATGCGAGAGCGCGAAAGCGGACTCCACTCTCGCCAGAGTCGTGTCGATGGCGACCGTCCTGACAATCTGTTCGGCAAGGGCGTCGGGGTTGGCGGTGAAGCTCCGATGCAGCCTGTGCGCTTCCCAGCCCAGTCGCCGGAAATCCGCATCCGAGTTGGAATCCTGATCGCTGAGATACGTGTTGGCGGCCTGGATCTCCTGGGTCACAACGTTGGAGAAATCGGACGCCTGTCGCGCATCCTGCTGCGCGCCAGCGAGCGTGCTGGTCACCTCATCCGCCATACGTCTCATCGAGAACCAACCCACCGCGCCCGCGCTGATGAGGAGAAGAATCAGAAACGAGAACCCAACCGTCAGCACCTGACGGATCGTCTGGAAGCGGTAAAAGGTTCTCATTTTGCCTCCGCTACGGTCAGCAGGCCTTTCTGAACCTTCAATACGCGGAATCGCATTCCCACCGGATCACCCGTGTCCTCGAAGAACGCCGGGCCGGTCAGCCCCACGTACGCGTTTTCGCGAGTGAGCGAGTGCAGGTAGTTGCGGATCGCTTTGCGGTTCGCCCCCTTTTCCCTGAGGGCCTGCGCGACCAGCATGGTTGCGTCGTACGCCAGCGCGGCGTGGGCGTCGGGCGCTGTGCCGAACTTCTTTTCGAACGCTGCGACGAAGGCGTGCGCTGCCGGAGAACGATCTTCCGGAGTGAACGACATCCCTATGTAGGCGCCCTCGGAGGTAGCGGTGTCGGAAAGGATGCCCTGCCAGCCGTCGCCGCCGACGAATACCGGGTTGAATCCCTGACGCTTCGCTTCCTGGAGAATCTTGAGGCCTGATGCCACGCGTCCGGCAATGAACACAACCTTCGGCTTCTTCGTTTTGAGAAAGGCTACGTACGGCTCCGCCGATGGAAGGTCCGCGTTGATCGGGTCGAGGCTAACCAGCTCACCGTGAAAGGACCGGCGAAACGAGTCGGCGAGACCGCGACCATAGGTGTTGTTCTCGTACAGAACCGCAGCGGTAGCCGGTGTGTTGCGGGTGGCAAACCTGTTGGCGAATGTGGCGAGCGCGATCCCGTTGAGGGAGTCGCTGGAGATAATGCGGAAGACCCAGCTCGAGATGCCGGTCAAATCGGGGGAAGTCGCGCTCGTGGCGACCGCGGGAAGCTCTCCGTCGTAGACCCGGGCGGCGGAGAGCATGCCCGAGGAGTTGACGTGACCGATCACCGCCGAGATCTTGCGGTTTTTCACGAATTCCTGAGCTACTTTGGCGGCGACGGTTCCGTCGCCATCGTCGTCACGCGTAATCACCTGGAAAGCGTGGCCATTTATGCCCCCAGCCTTATTGATTTCTTCGGCTGCCAGCTGCACGCCCTGGAGGTTCTGGAGTCCATAACCTTGCTTCCAGGGCCCGGCTGCACCGACGACGTATGGTTCTTTAGGTCCCCCGCAGGCGGCGAGCGCCAGCAGTGCGAGCGACGATACGGCTTTGGACAACA
>JALYZH010000327.1 GCA_030948945.1 Gemmatimonadota bacterium
GGCATGTCAGCGTTGAATTTTCCGGTATGGTGTGGCGGTGCGCCGGAAATATACTATTGCCGAGCGATATCTCTCCTTCGCCGAGGGCCGGATGATTCTGTTGCCGATTCGCCTGCTGTGCTCCAGCGTGTTCGCCTTCTCTCTCGCCAGCTGTCACAGCTCAGACGCGACTGATTCGGGAGGAACCACTCTCCCACCTGGCCTCTCACTCAAGCTGACCCCGTTCGTGACGACGGGCCTCACCAGCCCGGTTTTTCTGACGCAGCCGCTCAGTGATGGTCGAATCTTTGTCGTCGAGCAGGCCGGAAAGATTCGGGTGGTCCGTGACGGTGTGCTGCAGACCACGTCCTTTCTCGACATCACCACCAGAGTCCTGAGCGGCGGCGAGCGCGGGCTGTTCAGCGTCGCTTTTCATCCACAGTACGCGACGAATCATTTCTTCTACGTCTACTTCACCACCCAACCCAACGGGGACATCAGGATCGAGCGTTTCACCGCGACGACCGCAGACGTCGCAGATCCGGCAACCACCAAGCTCATATTGACCGTCCCCCACTCGACGCAGTCGAATCACAACGGTGGGCTCGTCAGCTTCGGACCCGACGGGATGCTCTACGCCGGGCTCGGTGACGGCGGCGGTGGCGGTGATCCGGCCGGGAATGCCCAGAATTACAATGCGCTTCTCGGCTCACTGCTGCGGCCCGATGTGGATCGCGGCGACCCGTATCTCGTCCCGCCGGACAATCCTTTCGCGAATCAGCCGAATCGGCGCGGAGAGATTTGGGCGAAAGGACTGAGGAATCCCTGGCGGTATACGTTTGACCCTTCTACCGGGGTGCTGTACATCGCTGATGTCGGTCAGAATACGCGCGAGGAAGTGGACGTCGCGGTCGCCTCGACTGGCGGGCTCAATTACGGTTGGAACGTGATGGAGGGGACCATCTGCTACGGCGCGTCGAGCTGTACGCAGACCGGGTTCACGGCTCCGGTGCTCGATTACGGTCGCGCCGGTGGCGCGTGCTCTATTACTGGCGGATACGTCTATCGCGGTAGCGCGATTCCCGACATTCGCGGCCACTACTTCTACTCTGACTGGTGCGCGGGATTTCTGCGAAGCTTCAGGTATTCGAATGGGTCCGCGGTGGACCAGAGGGATTGGGGGATCACGAGCCCTTCGGTCACATCGTTCGGCGTTGATATCGCGGGCGAGCTTTACGTCATGTCGGGCAACAATGTCCTCCGACTCGCACAAGGACCGTGATCGAATAGCCCGAGGTCGGTCCCCGTCGCACGACCTATATTACGCGCATGAGCGACGCGTCGGCATCACTAGCCAACACTCTTGCCGATCGTTACACGATCGAGCGCATTCTCGGCCACGGTGGCATGGCAACTGTGCACCTCGCCGAGGAGCGGAAGCACAAGCGGAAGGTGGCGATCAAGGTCCTGAAGCAGGAGTTCGGCGCGTCGGTGGGCGCCGAGCGATTCCTGCGCGAGATCGGAATCGCCGCGCGCCTGTCGCATCCGCACATTGTTCCTCTGATCGACTCCGGCGAATCGGATGGATCACTCTATTACGTCTCGCCCTACATAGCAGGCGGATCGCTGCGCGACCGTCTCAATCGCGACAAGAAGATTTCGATCGACGACGCTCTCCGCATCGCCCACGAAGTCGGCGCGGCTCTGGACTACGCGCATCGCAATGGGTTCGTGCATCGCGATGTGAAGCCGGAGAACATTCTGTTCGCCGACGATCACGCCCTGCTCGCTGATTTCGGCATCGCGCACGTTGCGGCTTCGACCTCCGACGAGCCGCTCACGCTCGGCGGTCTCGCGTTGGGTACTCCCGAGTACATGAGTCCCGAGCAGGCGTCGGGCGAAACCGAGATCGGAGTGGCGGGAGACGTCTATGGCCTCGCCTGCGTCTTCTACGAGATGCTCGCCGGGGAGCCGCCGTTCAGGGGAGCAACACCGCGCGCAACGATGGCGAAGCAGGTCACCGAGAAAGCGCGTCCGTTGAGAATCCTGCGTCCTGACGCGCCTGCGGGCGTCGAGAGAGTGCTCGAGAAGGCATTGGCCAAGGATCCGGCCCAGCGCTTCCCTTCCATTGTTGATTTCTGCGATGCGTTGTCTCGCGCGCGCCTGGAGCCGAATCGCCCCTTCACCGCCACGACGCGAACCATCGCCGTCCTCCCCTTCGTGAACTCGAGCCCGGACCCGGACAACGAGTATCTCAGCGACGGAATCACCGACGAGCTGATCAACGCTCTCGCCAAAGTCGAGGGGCTGCGGGTTGCGTCCCGCACTTCTGTGTTTGCGCTCAAGGGCAAGGCTCAGGATGTGCGCGCGATTGGCGCGCTACTCGAGGCGTCCGAAGTGCTCGAGGGGTCGGTTCGACGCTCGGGTGAGAATCTTCGCATTACCGCGCAGCTCACATCTACGGACGACGGCCGTCTGGTGTGGTCGGAGCGTTACGACCGCAAATTGCACGACGTCTTTGCCATTCAGGATGAAATCGCGCGCACGATCGTCACCACACTGCGCGCGACTTCCTTTGCGGACATTGCGCCGGCCCCGACCAATCGACACACGGAGAACGTGCAGGCGTACGGCCTATACCTGCGCGGCCGCTACGCCTGGAACAAGCGCACATCGGAGGGCGTCATCGAAGGCATCAAGTACTTCGAGGAAGCCATTGCCCTCGATCCCACCTATGCGCTCGCCTACACAGGTCTCGCCGACTCGTATTCGCTTCACATCGACTACAGAAATGTCCCCGTTCACGAGGGCCACAAGAAGGCAAAGTTCTACGCGAGGAAGGCGATCGAGCTGGATGATGCCTTGGCCGAGGCGCACGCGTCGCTGGCCTGGAGCCTGTTCGTCTACGACTGGGACAAAGCTGCCGCCGCCAGGGAATTCCGGCGCGCGATAGAGCTGGACGCGCAGTACGCGCCGGCGCACCAGTGGTACGCATTCATGCTCGCGTCGCAGGGGAAGTTCGACGAGGCGCTGCTCGAAGCGCACACCGCGCAGGAGAACGATCCCTCATCGGTCTCCGTCCGCCGCAGCCTCGGCTACTGCTACGTTTACGCCCGAAAATACGAGCAGGCGAGATATCATATGAGCCGCGCGATCGCGATGAATCCGACAGCCGAAGAGAGCTATCGCATTCAGGGCCTGATTCTCACTCTGCTCGGCGAATACCCGGAAGCAGAACGTACTCTGCGCGAGGCACTCGACCTGGCGAGCGCCGGCAGCACCTACACGAAAGCGACACTCGCGTACTTGCTGGCGCGGGGAGGAAACACCAGCGCCGCCGCCCAGGTACGCGACGAGCTGTTGGAGAAGAGAAAACACGACTACGTCTCACCGGTGGAGTTGGCGACCGTCAACTGCGGGCTCGGCGATGTCGAGCAGGCAATCGACTGGTGCGAGCAAGCGGCCGAGGAGCGACGCGGTTGGGTGATGTACCTGGCGGTTCATCCGGTCGTCGATCCTCTTCGCGGGGAGCCGCGCTTCCAGGCGCTCGTCAGAAAGTTGGGACTTGAGGGAATTCGAGACTCCCACTCTCAATAGATGTTCAGGCTCCGCGTCTTATTCGCACTCCTCTCGTGCGCTGTCGGCTGCAAGGCAAAACAGGAGCAGGCCGAGACGTGACTAGAGGATGTACCGCCTCAAGTCCTCGTCTTCGGCGATCGTGCTGAGTCGGCTCTGCACGAGCGCCCGATCGACGCGCACATTCCTGACGCCGCTGTCAGGCAGGCCGAACAGCACATCTTCGAGCAGCGTGGTCATCACAGTGTGCAGCCTGCGCGCGCCGATGTTCTCCATCCGCTCGTTCACCTGCGCCGCGATCTTGGCAATCTCTGCGACACCGTCGGGCGTAAACTCCAGCGTCGCGCCCTCCGCTTCCACCAGCGCGGAATACTGCTTCGTCAGCGCGTTCTCCGGTTCGGTCATGATCCGCACGAAATCCGCCTCGGTGAGCGACTGAAGCTCGACACGAATCGGGAATCTTCCCTGCAGCTCCGGAATGAGATCGCTCGGCTTCGCGACGTGGAACGCACCCGCCGCGACGAAGAGGACGTGATCCGTCTTCACCATTCCGTACTTGGTCTGCACGTTCGAGCCTTCGACAATCGGCAGCAGATCGCGCTGCACTCCCTCGCGCGAGACGTCGGGTCCGCCAGAGCTCGGGCCGCGTTGTCCGGCGATTTTATCAATTTCGTCGAGGAAGATTATTCCCATCGTCTGCACCCGCTCGAGCGCGTCAGCAGTGACGTCTTCCTTGTTGATTAGCTTTTCCAGCTCTTCGCCGAGGAGTATCCGGCGCGCTTCGGTGACCTTTACCGTCCTGCGCTTCTTGCGCTTTGGCATCATGTCCTGGAGCATCTCCGACAGGTTGTCCATCCCCTCGGGCGCTCCCTGCGGGACCATCATGTCGAACATCATCGGTGACTGCTGGGTCACCTCGATCTCGATCTCGCGCTCGTCCATCTGGCCGTCCACCAGCAGCTGCTTGAGTTTTTCGCGCGTTCTCTTGTAGCGCACTTCGGACGCGTCGGTCTCGTGTGAAACAGAGCCGCCGGGTGATACGACGAACAGGTGCGCGCCTCCAGCGGCCGCGGACGGCGTCGGCGCGGACTGTTTGATGTCGGGCGGCACCGGCAGCAGAAGGTCGAGCAGTCTTTCTTCCACCTTTTTTTTCGCCACCTCCTGCACTTCACCTTCGCGCTCCGCGCGGACCATGTTGATCGCGCTCTCCACCAGGTCCCGAACCATCGACTCGACGTCTCGTCCGACGTATCCGACCTCGGTGAACTTGGAGGCCTCGACCTTGACGAAGGGCGCGCCGGCGAGACGCGCGAGCCGTCGGGCGATCTCCGTCTTGCCGACACCGGTGGGACCAACGAGAATGATGTTGTTGGGCGAGATCTCCTCGCGGATCGCTTCGGGCGCGCGCTGCCGACGCCAGCGATTCCTGAGCGCGATGGCCACCGCTTTCTTGGCGTCACCCTGGCCGACGATGTAACGATCGAGCTCCTCGACGATCTGCTTCGGCGTCAGTCCGGCCAGACGCTCCAGCGCCTGTTGCGTGCGTGGCGACGCCATCAGGTCGGCTCCAGCACAGTGATGTTGGCGTTGGTGTAGACGCAGATCTCGGCGGCTATTTCCAGACCTTTGCGCACGATGTCGCGGGCGGAGAGATCCGTGTTCCCGAGCAGCGCGCGCGCCGCGGACAGAGCGTAGGATCCGCCTGATCCGATGGCGAGAATTCCGTCGTCGGGCTCGATGATGTCGCCGGTGCCAGAGATGATGAACCCATGCTCGCGATCGGTGACGGCGAGGAGTGCTTCGAGCCGCCTCAGCACGCGGTCGCTTCGCCAGTCCTTTGCCAGCTCCACCGCGGCGCGCGGGAGATTGTTCGGATATTTCTCGAGCTTCTCCTCGAATTTCTCGAACAGGGTGAATGCATCGGCGGCCGCGCCGGCGAATCCCGCAAGCAGCTTTCCGCCCCGCAAGGTTCGAACTTTCTGCGCGTTCGACTTCATTACCGTCTGACCGACCGTGACCTGCCCGTCGCCGCCCAGCGCTACCTGGCCGTCTCGGCGCACGGCGAGTATGGTTGTCGAACGCACGCGCTCAAGCTGACTCTTCATCGGTTCAAAATAGCAGGCGCGGGCTCTCCGGCGCACCAACGCGGACAAGCCGCGCCCCCTTCTTGCATTCCGAAGACCCATGAAGCTCGAGCAATTGCCGATACTTCTCGGAGTCCTGGTCGCTCTGATCGGACTCACGATTCTTCTCGACGCCTGGCAAGCGGGTGGCGTAGCGCCGCTTCGCGAGCGTCGGCGGAGAACCCGCGCCGTGCCCCATAAGGCGGGTCAGTCGCTCGTCGCGTTAGGCACGCTCTGCATGGCAGCAGCGCTGATTGGTCGCGACACCTGGCGCTGGGGCACGATCAGCGTGCTGGCCGGAAGCGCCCTCCTGATCATCGGGGCGATCATGAATCGCCAGTACCTGAAAGAGGTGCTCCTGTTTCGAGGCGCGGCGCGGCGAGGACAGGGCGGGGGCGACCCGAATTCGCGGCTAAAGCAGACCCCGCCTAAGACTCGGATTAGATAGGGCCCGCTACGCCGGGGCTCTAGGTGCCCCCGTACCACTCGTAGCCCATATCGCTCCAGTAGCCACCGTTCATCCTCGGCATGAACACAATGCGGGTGAGATACTTGGTGTTCTTGTAGCCAAGCTTGATGGGCGAGTAGACGCGGGCCGGCGCGCCGTGCGCCGGCTCCAGCATTTTCCCGTCGAGACCGTACGCAACGACCGTCTGCTTGTGCATCGCACTCTCCAGGTCCCAGCTCTCGTGATAATCGTCGTCGAATGACTGAAAGTCGACGTAGTGCGCCTCGGGCAAGACACGCACGAGATTGGCGAGATCGCTGAAACGACAGCCAGTCCAGGTCTCGACCGCCGTCCAACCCTCTACGCAATAGTGGTTGACCCGATTCGAGACCCTCGGCAGCCGCTGCAGATCATCGAGCGTGAGGCGCATCGGATTTGCCACGAGGCCGCTCACCTCGAGCGCCCACGTGCCTCTGACGCTCTCGTCCCACACAGGAACGGTGCGCGAGATGAAATAGCTTGGCAGCTTGTTGTCGGCGTCGCGAGCGCCCGGATCCACGACATCCATCGACGTATGGCGAAAGAGCTTTCGCTCGACGACAGCGTTCTTGCGCTCCGCGTACTTGAGGAGCTTGTCCGCCGCCTTCGGTCCACGGGAGTTGCAGGCTGCGAGCAAAGCCGCTGATGCGATCCCGCCCCAGGCTAGAAATTCACGCCGATCTATTCCGCCGATCGAGACGAACTTCTTCGGATCGCGCTTCAAGTTGTTTCCGGCGGTGGCGTCGCCGGCCGACGACGCGGCAAGAGATGATAGAA
>JALYZH010000409.1 GCA_030948945.1 Gemmatimonadota bacterium
ACTGTCCGGGCTCTACTCTGAGGCATGCGTTGGAAAGTCGTTGCGATCGCGATCGGCAAGCTGCTCCTGACCTCGACCTTCGCAGCGGCTCAGACGGATTCGGCATCGCACCCTGCGCGCGAGCCGGCGCTCGCCCGCGCCTGGATCGTACCGGTCGGAATCGCGGCTTCCGTCGCGCTCGATCCCGAGATGAGAGAGTGGGCGCTTAACGGACATACGCGGTCTCTCGATCACTTCGCGAAATCAGTGAACCGCCTTGGTACCGCACAGCGCCTTGTTCCCGCGATTGCGCTTACCTACGTGTCCGCGCTAGTGACGCGACACGAATCGCTCGCGAATGGAACGCTCAAAGCTGCCGCAGCCTACATCGCCTCGGACCTCATCGAGTCAGCGCTCAAGCCGGTAGTCGGTCGCGAGCGTCCGCACGTCGAAGGGAATTCGCATCGATTTCGTCCCATTACCGCGAACGGCGACTGGCATTCGTTCCCCTCCGCGCACATAGCACACATCACTGCCATCGCCCAGGCGATCTCAATGCAAACCCGATCGACGCGACTCACCGCGCTCTGCGGCAGTCTCGTCGCTCTCGTCGCCTGGGATCGTGTGTACGAGGATCAGCACTGGACGAGTGACGTGACTGCGACGATCGCGCTCAGCTCCTGGGTCAGCGGTGCGACAATCAGGTGGCTCGAATCACACTGGATGGCTACTTCGGCGACGGCAGGGACACCAACACCGAAGTAACGATGAGAACGATCGCGCCGAACGTGAGTTCCATCGTGGCGGATCGACTAATGCTCTCCTCCGATCCTTCGTGGCCAAGCGATGGGCGGACGCGCCGCCAGTTCCACGCACCGAGCAGGATCACGATGAGCACGAAAACAAGTTTGACGTCGAGCGCAATCCCATAGCTCGTGGTCCAGAGAGACGAGAGACGCTTCAGATGCAGCCAGGCCGTGGTCAGTCCCGTGATCACCACGATTGACGACGCCACGAGCGCGAGCGGTGAAAAGGAATTGACGAGATCTGCAACCAGCTGGGCGCGGTGGACGCCCGCGGTGTTGGTCCTTATCACGCCTCGAATTCCGACCATCGTTAGTACCAGCAGAGTGCCGAGCCAGGTGGAAGCAGCGAGGATGTGGACCGCGTTCACCTTGCTGGCGAGCTTCCCCGTGTAAAGCGGTTGCAGCACCGCGATGAGAACCCCGATCGCTGCCACCGTCCAGCCAATCAAGGCCGACGCGCGAACGAGCGCGAATCCCACGAAGGCGAGAACAAGCATCGCCATCTTGAGCTCGAATGGCGCGAGGTTCTTGGGAAGTGATTCGGCAAACGTCTTGTGATGGGTAATCGAATCGACGTACGGCCCGCCGAGAGTGAACAGAACCAGTAGGATGACGCCGATCATTCCGATCACGGCGGCGTTGTCGGGGCGGAGAATTGTCTTCGCCTCTTCCGACATCCCGCGAACACGCCTCACGATTCCGAAGCGGAATCCAACCGCGCCGATAGCAAGGAAGTAGCCGACGAACTGCAATAGTTCGAAAAGCATTTTGGTTGTCGAGAAACCAGGAGGTGGGCCGCCAGGTCCACCCGGACCTCCGGGTTGACTACCGACAGCCTGCACGACTTCCTGGAGCACGGCTATCGCTGTTCTCATCTGACCTCGCCTTTGAGCAACGGCCTATTTGAGAGTCTTCTGAATCGCCTCGGCGCTGTCCAGGTGACCGAGGACTACTGGCGCGGCCTTCTGAATCAGATTCTTCAACTCGGTGATCTGCGTCTGCTGCGCTGCCTTCGTGAGGAGCTCGAGGACCTTCTTGTGACCGTCGACCTCACCGTCAATGTACGCCTTGTCGAAGTCCTTCCCTTTCGCAGTCGAATTGAGGGTGTCCATCTCCAGCTGCGCGTCGGGCAAGATATGATCGTTCGACGGCGGCGCCGGAATGATCTTCAGCTTTTTCGCGAGCGCTTCACCTTGGGCGTGAAGCTGGTGATGATCGCGCATCATCCGCTTTCCGAATTCGCGCACGGCGGATGCGGTCCCTTTCGTCGCGGCCAGTGCTCCCGCCGCGCTGTCGGCCATGTTCGCTTCGTCGAGCAGCGCGAAGATGGTGTTGTCCGTCCAGTTGCCTGGCGTAGACGGCGCACCTGCTGCCATGGCCGACGTGTCGGCGGAGGTCGTGCTCTGCGCCGCAGTCGCATCCGTGCTGGAGCTCTCCTTCTTGC
>JALYZH010000011.1 GCA_030948945.1 Gemmatimonadota bacterium
CGAGATCTCCCCAGCGATCGAGATCGCCCCGCAGATACAGGATCGTGTAGGCACCCTGGATAAGCAGCGAGCCTCCGATGAACAGCACTATGATCGGAACGCGCTGCCACATCGTTGCCCACGTCCCGATCAGGACAATTCCGCCCGCACAGTTGGCAATCGACGCCAGCATCACCAGTAATCTCAACATTGACACGCCCCCCGATTTGAGTGATCGCGTATTACCGCGAGTGCTACACCCTCTTCCGGATGCCGAGCTCGCCGCTGCGCGCGATATGGATGAGGCCAATGGTTGCCTGCGTCGTCATGAGCGTCGCGGCCAGCATCGGACCAAATTCGTGGTCACCGCTGATGGGATGAAGATTGTAGACGACTCCCTGGAGGATCGCTATCCCGCCGACGAGTGCCGCCGCGCTTTCCCCGATTACGAAGAGCGAAAAACCCGGGATGCCCCACCGCACCCACCAGCCGCGCAGATGTCCGATCGTGAACCCGCCTTGCACTACCAAAGAAAGCGCGACCAGCAGAACGGCGATGGGCATCCCGTCGTCGTGTTGGAACTGGTACCACAGAGAGCCCAGTCCGATTCCGGCGGCAACGTTGGCAAGAGACGTAAGTACTAGCGCGACCCCCAGCATCTTCGCTCCGTATTGAAACTGCGTTCAAGATACGGGGTTACTTTGCGTTGTCAAGTACTTTGTCAAGCCGGAGAGATGGGGGTCGGGGCTCACAAGTGCCGACTGAAACGGATTCAGTTGCAGTTGTCAGTTAGCGGTTGCGACTAGCTGGGAGCCTCGACCGGCCCTCCGGCCTCCTGCCACGCGCGCCACCCACCCGCCATCGACGCGACGTTGCGGTACCCCATCTTCTGAAGATTGTCGGCGGAAAGCGCCGAGCGGAAACCGCCGCCGCAATAGAGTATGATTTCCGCGTTCTTGTCGGGCGCGCGCGCTTCGACGTCGCGCTCGATTATGCCCTTCCCCAGGTGCTGCGCGCCTCGCACGTGCCCCGCGGTCCATTCACTCTCTTCGCGGACGTCAATCACTTTTGCCGTTCCCGCCTCGAGCTTCCGCCGCGTCTCTTCCACACTCACCTCGCGAACTCGCGATTTCGCGTCGTCGACGAGCTTCAGAAATCCTGGCGAATGCTTCACAGACCCGCTGGTGGTCGCTTACCGGTGAGGCGACGCAGTCCGAGATGAGCGCCGCGGCGCGCCGCCAGCTCCACAGCCGCCACAGTTGCCGTGGATATCGCAGTCCACGCCAGGGCGGCGGGCCAGCTCTCACCGCGTTTCCACGGACGCTCGGGTGGATCCTCGTGCTTCACTCGGCGCCATCCGCTCTCCAGCCCGCGCTCGACCAATCTCCCCGCCACCATCGCCGCGCCGGCACCGATCAGGAGCCAAGTCGCCTTCTGCGAGTTCAGTCTATCCGTCTTTATACGCACCGCGCACCACCTCTGAGTTGGACAATCAAGAGAGGCAAGCGCGGTGCCGCGCGGAGCCGCTCGTCTAGATGCGACAGCTCGCCAGACCGCGCTTCTCGAGGTATCGCTGGTGGTAATCTTCCGCCGGGTAAAAGGTCGACGCAGCGGTTATTTCCGTCACGATCGACTTGCGGAACCGGCCGCTCGCCGCCAGCGCAGCCTTCGACTCCTCAGCGATACGCTTCTGGTCGGGCGTGTGATAGAAGATGGCTGAGCGATACTGCGTGCCGACGTCGGGGCCCTGGCGATTGAGAGTCGTGGGATCGTGGTTCTCCCAGAACACGTCGAGCAGCTTGTCGTAAGTGACTTCGGATGGATCGTAAGTCACCTGCACGACTTCGGCGTGTCCCGTTCTCCCGGTGCATACATCCCTGTAGGTCGGATTCGCGAGCGTGCCGCCCAAATATCCGACGATGGCGTCCCTGACTCCAGGCACGTTCCTGAAGGTGACCTCCACGCCCCAGAAGCATCCCGCTCCGAATGTTGCCAGCTCCGTCACCATCCCTCCCGTTTTCTCAACGACGTTATGTGCGCCACGTGATGCCGTCCGTGCCACGCGTACAGCGCCAGCGCCTGTGCCAGGGTGAGCACGCGGTCGTGTTCCGGATGTCGGAAGCCTCTGTTGAAATCGGCTGCGTCCATCGACCTCAGGAGCGCGACCCAGCGCTTGTGGAGCGAGTCGAGCAAATCCAGCGAAACATCAATCGGCACTCGCTGCGAGTCAGGGAGCTCGGCCCACTTCGCTTCCTCGTACGGCTTGATTGTGGGCTCGTCCTCCGTCAACGCGAGCTTGAACCGGCAATAGGCGTTGATGTGGCTGTCGGGGACATGGTGAGCAAGCTGCTTCACAGTCCAGCCGTCCGGACGATAACGCGTTTCCAACTGGTCCCGGGACAATCCCGCCACCGCGGAACGAAGCGCTCTCGGCGCTTCGGCAATCTCCGCTATGAGTGGTGGATAGTCCGACGGGGAAACCGGCGAGCTGAAATCGAATTTCCCAACCGGGTATCGCAGGTCTGGCGCTTGCGCTGTCGCTGTCATTTTCAGATGCCCGCAGAAATTTACGCGATTCGCTCCGGCATGTGGACCGCTACAGCAGATCCATCGGCTATGAACGCCGATGTGGGAGCTCCTGAGAGTATACTCGGAAATGGCTCGTCGTAGAAAGGCTCCAGAGGTCCGGCGAGCTGGTGCTGCGCGCGGGGCCAGATGCGCCAGCGCGAGTGCTCGACCGGTACTCGACTGTGCCGCCATCCCGTTGGCGCGTGTAGGGCTCATGTAGTGGCGGCCGTTGCGACCGTCGAGCTCCGTGCCCCTAGCTGCACCCCTCGACCCACTTCACTTCAGGAAGTCGTCCAGCACGGAAATTCGTCACTCTCTTCCCGTCGGTCTCGAATACGATCGCCTTACCCGCACTGGCGCTGTCGCCCATCACGGTCAGGTAGTGACCGCCGTCGACGTACTTGTGTGGCTCGATCTGCAGATCCCCGTTGTAGATGTTCTTGATCTTGTCTTCGGTGTCTCCGATCTTCGCGCCGTCCTCCGTTGTGACCGATCCGGTGTCGATGTCGATGCGCGCGACCTTCCCTCTCACTATCATCACGCCAATGTTGTCCGGGACTCCCGCGCCAGCGGCCGGGAACACAAAATCACATGCCTTTTTCATGTTCGGATTTTCGTTCAGCAGGCCCATGTTGACTCCGTCGGCGAGCGTCATCCCTATCTGGATCGGCCCCAGACCGTCTTCATTGAGCGCGACTTCGCTGACGCTGTCGCGCGCGGTGCTATTCGGACCACTCCGTCCCTTGACCGCCCTGTCGTCCTCCTTGCTGCATCCGCTTGTCGCCATCACGACGAAAAGCGTGAGGAGAAAACAGGAGACGCGTAGTGATCGCTGACTATTCATCATTGTCCTCCGCCCTCCGTCGACCGGAGAGCGCTGAGTATTAGGTACCGACCTGGTGGAACCGCTCCTGATAGCGCACGACCGATTCACTGATCACGCGAGCGGCTACCTCGCTCTTCTCCCATCCAATGATCTCGACCCGCCGTCCTTCGAGATCCTTGTAGATATGAAAGAAATGCTCCACTTCCCTCAAATAATGCTGCGAAAGATCGGCGATGTCGAAGTACTCGTGATAGTACGGGTCGTGACACGGGACGGCGATAATCTTGTCATCGGGCTCGCCACGATCGAGCATCTTGAGCACGCCGAGCGGCCGGCAGTCGATCTGGCACCCGGGAAAGGTGGGCTCGTTGATGCGGACGAGAATGTCCAGCGGGTCACCGTCTTCGTGCAGGGTGCGCGGAATGAATCCGTAATCCCCGGGATAATGC
>JALYZH010000012.1 GCA_030948945.1 Gemmatimonadota bacterium
ACGTGCCGAAGAAGAAACGGTCGTCCTTGGCGCGCACGAACTCGATGATGAACCTCTCCACTCCCGCGAGCACGCAATACAAGCCGAACAGCCAGCCTTCGGCGTGCTTGTGGTCGCGGAATCGCCAGAGGATGAGGAACATGACGAAACCCAGGGCGACTTCGTATAGCTGCGTCGGATAGACCGAAAGAACCTGATTCGGCGACGAGCCCGGTGGTACCGGGATGTGAAAAAGCTGAGTCATGTTGGCCACGGTCGACGGCGGCGCGCCGTTGGGGAAGCTGACGGCGCCGAACCCGCTGAAGGGGCGACCATAGTCGTCGCCAACTGCCCAGCAGCCCGTGCGGCCAATCGAATAGCCGGCAGCTAGTGTTGGTGCTGCGACATCGCTGATGCGCGGGAAGCTCAATTTCTTTACGCGAACGACTATGTACGAGGCGAGAATCCCGCCGATCAATCCTCCCCAGAACACGAACCCCGCCCTGCTGAACACAGCGCTGGCGTCGTGCATGAGGATCGCATAGTAAAGCTTTCCGCCGAGCAGTCCGCCTACTACTGCGGCGAAGACGATATCGCCCATAGGCTCCGGGTCGTGACCACGTCGCGCGAGCTCCCGCTGCGCGATGATCTGCGCGATGACGAAAGCCATCAGAATGGCGAGACCAAAGCCGGTAAGCTGGATCGGTCCGACATCATAGGAGAGGGGCTGTTGAACTATTGACGCGAAAATTGTCTGCATTGGGTGTGAAATCTAGGCCGCGACGAGCCCCGGGATAGGGCAGCTCGCATAGGCGTTCAGGTCGAGGCCGGCGCGTTCTCCCTGCTCGAACCGGAAGAATCCAGCACGGGCGATCATCGCGGCGTTATCGGTGGCGAGTCGTGGCGTCGGCGTGAAGACTGTTACACCGTCGCGCGACAAGCGGCTGCGCATGGCAGTGGCAAGAGTGCTGTTGCACGCTACGCCGCCGCCGAGTACGACGCGCTGACGCGAAAAGGCATTGGCTGCGCGGCTGGTCTTCTCCACCATCGTATCGATCATCGAATCCTGGAACGCGCGCGCGATGTCCGCCTTGTCGGCCTCTACGTCTTTCGACGCGCGAACGGCGTTGAGCACCGCAGTCTTAATGCCGCTGAACGAAAACGCGTAGTAGCTCTCGTCGTCGGGCAGCGCGTTCTTGCGGAGCATCGGGCGGGCGAAGTGAAAGCGCTTGGGATCTCCTTCGCGCGCGATCTGCTCCACGTATCGTCCCCCAGGATATGGAAGTCCGAGCAGCTTCGCGACCTTGTCGAACGCTTCGCCCGCCGCGTCATCGCGGGTAGCTCCGAGCAGGCGGTATTTGCCCCACGCCTCGACGTCGAGCAGAAGGGTGTGGCCGCCAGAGACCAGGAGCGCGGTGAAGGGAGGCACGGCATCCTTGTGCTCGAGCGCCGCCGCGAAGAGGTGTCCCTCCATGTGATGGATCCCGAGCAGCGGGATGCCGCGCGAGAACGCAAGCGCTTTACCGTAGCTCACACCGACGAGCAGTGCTCCGACGAGTCCCGGCGCATTCGTGACCGCGACAGCATCGAGCTCATCGTGAGTTGTACCCGCCTCCTCAAGTGCTCGCTCCACTACAGGGACGATGCTGGTTAGATGAGCGCGCGACGCGATCTCGGGAACGACCCCCCCAAAAACCCGGTGGATGTCCTGCGACAGAATCACGAGCGATTTCTGCGCGACATCGTCGCCCTCACCGTCTAGCACCGCGGCGGATGTCTCGTCGCACGAGGTCTCGATACCCAGTATGCGGGTCACGTGAGTCTCGCGGCGACCGAGAGAAGACGTCGTACGATCACGACTGGGATCGCTCCGCCAACAGCCTGTCGACGAGCGCGCGTGCCTCCGGAGAATTCCAGTCGGTCGCGGACATCAGCTTCTTTCTGATGATCCCGTCCTTTCCAACGATGAAAGTCTCGGGGTAACCCGTGATGTCGTAGAGATCGGAGATTCTCGCCTGTGGGTCGTGCAGAACTTCGAACGTCAGTCCGTACTGTTTCACGAACGCACGGATGGTGGAATCAGTTCCGGGATCGTCAACGCTGACTGCTACGATCTTCAGCCCCTTTGGCCCGTACGCCTTATGCAGCGCTTCGATGCTCGGCATCTCCACTCGGCACGGCAGACACCACGTCGCCCACACGTTGATCATGAGAACCTGACCGCGATAATCCGCGAGCCGCTTCTCGCGCGGGACCGAATCGAGAGTGAATGCATTGAACTCCGGCGCCGTGCTTCCGAGCTCGACGGGGAAGAGCTCCTTGCGAAGGTATCGTGTCGCTCCATAGGCCACGGCGCTCACCACGCCGATCACGACCAGGCCAATGGCGATCTGCTGTCGACCGGTCATGCCTGTGCGGTCGCGCGAGCGCGCAGCTCGCCGATTTCCGCCTTCGGATTCCTGGCGCCGAAAATTGCGTTGCCGGCGACGAAAGTATCGGCGCCAGCCTCCCACACCGCCTTGATCGTCTTGCGGTCGATACCACCGTCGACCTCGAGAAAGGCAGTGCTGCCATTCTCGGCGAGCATCTCACGGGCGCGGCGAACCTTGTCGACCGAGCCTTTAATGAACTTCTGTCCGCCGAATCCCGGATTCACGGTCATCACCAGCAGCAGGTCGAGATCAGGAATCACTTCGCTCACGGCGGTGAGCGGCGTCGCCGGATTCACCACGGCACCGGCTCGGCAGCCCAGCTCGCGAATGCGATTGAGCTGCCGCTGCAGATGCGGCGACACTTCCGTATGAATCGACATACCGTTGGCACCCGCATCGGCGAAGCTCTCGAAATAGTTCTCCGGCTCGACGACCATCAGGTGCACGTCGAGCGGAAGCTTGGTGAGCTTGCGCACGGACTCGATCACCTTCGCGCCAAAGGTGAGATTCGGAACGAAGCGCCCGTCCATCACGTCGATGTGGATCCAATCCGCCCCGCCAGCTTCGACCATAGCGATCTCGTCAGCGAGCTTCGCGAGGTCGGCGCTGAGAATCGATGGCGCAATGCGAACACTCATACGGCGGTTACCGTGGAACCAGCGGCGGGGGCGCTGAGATCGCTGTGTCGATTCTGATTGTCGGCGGAGGAGGGAAGGTTGAGACGGTGAGACTCACCGCTCCTCCAGCGGCAACTGTCTGACCAGCCGCCGGGAGCTGCCTGATGATGGTGTTCTCCGGCTGCAGCGAGCTGGTGTCCCGCGAGATCCCGGCGATGCGGAGGCCGAGCTGCTCGATCATCGATCTCGCTTCTCCGACACTGCGGCCATACAGATCGGGCACCTGGATCGTCGCCGGCCCTTTGCTCAGCATGATGTCGACGCTGCCGGGCAGGTCCAGTTTCGTTCCAGCCGGGGGAGACGAGGCAATGACGAGACCGCGCGGCTGATCGGCGAGCTGCTCGCTGACGTTGCCCATCGTGAGTCCAGTGTTCTCGATTGCGATGCGCGCCTGCTGCTGCGACATGTTGGTGGTGACCGGGACCTCCGCCGTGCGCTGGCCCGCGCTCAGAGCGAGCACGACATTCGTACCGCGCTTCTGCCTGCTTCCCGCCGGCGGATCTTCCTGAAGCACGACGTTGGCGGGGATGCTCTTGTGGTATCTCGACTCGCCTTGGTGCGCCGGGAATCCTGCTTTCTGTAGGAGAGCGGAAGCGTCCTCGAACGTTTTGCCGACTACGTTCGGAAGAATCCCGTCGTCCGGAAGAACCTCAGCCGGAAACGCGAACAGAAAGACCGCGACGTAGGCGATGAGAAATCCGCCGACCGCAGCAATCAGATATGGAAACGCACGCCGAGGAAGCGCGCGCAAGTTCACCTAGCTTACCCTGCGCAATCGCGCGGCAAATGCGCCATCGGTTCCATGAAGCTGCGGCAGCACGCGCAGCCGCCCGCCGTCGAGCAGGTCAGGCGACACCGACCCCTCCGGTGGCGGCTCCAGAATGAAGTTCAGATTCTCGGAAAGGAACCAATCCACTCGCGCGTCGTTCTCCTCCGGCTCGAGCGAGCAGGTGCTGTAGATGAGAAGACCGCCCGGCCTCACTGCACTCGCCGCGGCGCGCAGAATCGACTTCTGCAGCGCCGACATCACCGCCAGGTCGGAGATCTTGAGTCTCCAGCGAGCGTCGGGATGTCTGCGGAAGGTGCCAGTTCCGGTGCAGGGCACATCGATCAGCACAGCGTCGACGGGACGCACCGCTGGATGCCGGGCGTCGGCGACGAACGGATAGATATTCGTCGTCTCCAGCCGTCGCTGGTTGGCGAGCAGTCGCTGCAGGCGTCCCACTGATTTGTCGCTGGCGAATACCGTTGCTGCTGTCCGTGTAAGCTCGAGCGACTTTCCACCCGGCGCCGCGCAGAAATCCGCGACGGTAGCTCCCGTGAGGATCGCGGCATACTCGCTAACCAGCGTCGCCGCCGGGTCCTGGACGAAGAACAACCCTTTCTTGA
This sequence comes from Gemmatimonadota bacterium, assembly GCA_030948945.1. The sequence continues at coordinate 4,478 of JALYZH010000012.1, forward strand.
ATGCGCCCAGCTCGGTGAGCGTGATTCCGCCGGATACGGCGATGCTCTCGCGCACGTAGGGCGCGTCGCCGACGTGAACGCCGGCTTCCTCGAGCATTGCCTCGAGCTGCTCTCTCACGATTCCGTACGGGCGCAGCACAATCGGAGCTTCCGCATTGTTCAGCGTCAACAGCCGCTCGGTATCCTGCTCACCCCATCGCTCCAGCCAACGCGCGACCAGCCAACGCGGATGCGAGTACTTGAGCGCCAGCGCTTCCACCGCATCCTGAGCCGGCGCCGGCACCAATCCCTCGCGCTCCCGATCGGTGCGACGCAGCACTGCGTTCACGAGCTTGCTGGCGCCGAGTCCGTGGCGACGCTTGGCGAGCTCGACGGTCTGGGCGATGGCGGCGTACGCCGGGACGCTGCCCATGTTGGTGAGCTGGTAAACGCCGAGTCTCAGCAGGTCGATCACGTCGGGATCGAGACGCGTGAGTCCGCCGCGCACCCGGTCTGCAAGAATCGCATCGATCCATCCGCGGTGGCGCAGCATCCCATAGACGAGCTCCCGGGTCCAGCGGCGATCGCGCGCATCGAGCGGACCGATACGCCGCTCAAAGGATTGATCGAGGAACTCTCCCCTCCGCAGGTCGACGCAGATCTCAGCCGCAACGGCGCGCGCCGCGGTCACTCCGCCAGTAGATACGACGGTCGTGTTCATGAGCCGAGCATCCCTGCTGAGGGAGAAGACGGAACGGCGACTTCACGCCGCGGCATCCGTCCGGCGAGGTAAGCTTGCCTGCCCGCCTCGACTGCACTCTTCATCGCCGCAGCCATGCGCACCGGATCCTGCGCGGCGGCGATCCCCGTGTTCATCAGAATCCCGTCGACGCCCTGCTCCATCACGATGCACGCGTCGGATGCGGTGCCGACCCCGGCGTCGACGATCACCGGAACCGAGAGTCGCTGCTTGATGGTGCGAATCGCGTAAGGATTCAGCATCCCCAATCCGGACCCGATCGGCGAGGCGAGCGGCATCACGGCGACAGCGCCCGCCTCCTCGAGCTTGAGGGCGGTGATGAGATCGTCATTGGTGTAAGCCAGAACCTTGAAGCCTTCATCGACCAGGGTCTTCGTCGCCTGCAGAAGCCCTGCGGAATCCGGGAGCAGCGTCTGTTGATCGCCGATTACCTCGAGCTTCACCCACTCGTTGAAGCCGGCGGCTCGCGCCAGGCGGGCGTAGCGAATCGCATCCGATGCGCTATAGCAGCCCGCAGTGTTGGCGAGCAGAAAGAAATGATCGGGATCGAGGTGGTGGAGAATCCCCTCATCCTTCGATCTGTCCAGGTCGACCCGACGCACCGCGACGGTGACGACTTCCGCGCCCGACGCCTCGATGGCATCGATCATCTGCGTGTTCGACGCGTACTTCCCGGTGCCGACCATCAATCGCGACCGGAACTCGCGTCCGGCGATCACGAACGGCTGCGGATCGGTGAGTGTGGCGGAAGAAAGCGGATCGGCAGGTGCGCTCATATCAGCCCCCACCCACGAAGTGGACGATCTCGATCGAGTCGTCAGCGGCGAGGTCGACCGACGCGAAGGAAGAGCGATCGCGCACGATCGTCCCGTTGCGTTCCACCACTATCACACGCGGATCGAGGTTCAGTGATGCGAGCAGCTCAGCCAGCGTCCAACCCCTTGGGATCCGGCGCTCCGCTCCATTCACCGTGAGAGCGATTTCCGCCTCTAATACCTCGGTTCCCATCATACCTGTGAAAGATAGCGGCTCGCAGCGAGTTCGGAATTCTCGTCGTTCCAGATTCCGCGAATGGCGGCGACGCCGTGCGCCCCGCGATGGACGAGGGATCGAACGTGCTCGGGCCTGATCCCTCCGATGGCGATCACCGGAAAGCTCACCGCCGCAACGACTTCGTTGATGAAAGTCGTCTCGCGGCGGGGGAGACCCGGATGAGAGGGCGTCTCGAACACGTTCCCCGCCACACACCAGTCAGCGCCCGCCTGCTCGGCGTCCCGCGCTTCTTCCGGAGAATGAACGCTCGCCCCGATCCTCAGGGCGGGAGCGATTCTCTGGACATCCGGTACCGCTATCGATTTGTGGGTCAACTGGACTCCATGTACTCCGCAGGCGAGCGCGACATCGACTCGATCGTTGACAATGCACCAACATTTCGTCTGCTCGTGCAGCTCGAGCAGCGCGAGTGTAATGGAGTACAGTGTAGGGGAGTCGAGCAGCTGAGAGCGCACGTGAATCGCGCCCTTGTCTCCCAAAACGCGCATCACCGCCATCGCCTTCCGTAGAAACCCGGGGCGCAGCATGATCTCGTCGCTCGTGACGGCGTGTATTGTCGGCAGATCCGTCATCGGCGCCTTCACCACCAGAGCGGTCACGCGCCGTACCTGTCGCCCACTTTCGTCCCGCGCCCGCGCACCCAGTCGTGCGCCGACATCCTGCTCTTGCCCGCCGGCTGCACCTCGGTGATGCGCACCGCATCGCTCCCACAGGCGACGATCAGCTCCCCGGTGGTCTTCAGCACTTCGCCGGGCGTCTCCTGAATTCCGTCCATCACCTTGGGCCCGAACATCTTCACGTCGCCCTTCGGCGTCTTCGTGAACGCGCCCGGCTTTGGATCGTTGGCGCGGATCAGGCGAGATACCTCGAGCGCGCTGTCGCTCCAGTTTATCCGGGACGATTCGCGGGTGACCTTGGCGGCGTATGTCGCACGCGCGTCATCCTGAAGAGACTCGTTCGCCCCACCGACGGAAATGAGGGTGAGAGCTTCGATCAGGCTCAGCGCTCCCAATTCCGACAGGCGCTCCTGCAATTCACCGTAAGTCTCGTCGTCGAAGATCTGCGTTCCGGCCTGCAGCAGAATCGGTCCGGCGTCGAGAGCGGGGACTACTCGCGTGATCGTGACACCCGTCTCGGTGAGACCCTGCCGGATCGCGGCCTGGATCGGCGCCGCACCTCTCAGCAACGGAAGAAGCGAGGCGTGGATGTTCAGAGTCCCTTTGGGCGGAAGATCGATGATCTTCTGCGGCAGAATGTGCCCGTACGCAACGACGATCGAGATGTCCGGCTTTATCGCCTTCAGCGCCTCGAGCAGCTCCGGCTCACGCGCGTTCTTCGGCTGGAAGAGCGGAATCTCTTCCTCGGTCGCGATCTGCTTGACCGGCGAAGGAATTATCTCACGTGATCGTCCCTGCGGCTTATCGGGTTGCGTCACGACTCCGACTACTTCGAAGCCTTCACCGATGAGAGCGCGCAGCGGCGCCGCAGCGAACTCGGGAGTTCCCCAGAAGAGAACTCGCACTACATCTCCGTCTCGTGGTGGTGCTCGCCCTTTTCCTCAGTGCGCACCTTCCGGATGTTGCCCGGATACTCGTCCTTCGACTTCTCCCATTTGGTCAGGGCCGCCCTGCGCTTGAGGGGGCTCAGGTAGTCGATGAACAGCTTTCCATCGAGGTGGTCGATCTCGTGCTGGAAGCAGCGGCCGAGCAGCTCGCCCGCGGACGCTTCGTACTCCTCGCCGTTCTCATCGAGGGCGCGGATGGTGACTTCCGCCGGCCGCTCGATATCCCCATAGATCTCGGGGATCGACAGGCAACCCTCCTCGGCCTTTTCGGCGGGGCCGGTCTTCGACACGATCTCGGGGTTGATCAGCGCGAATTTTTTTCCTTCGACGTCGACCACTGCGACTCTTTCGGTCCGTCCAACCTGCGGTGCGGCGAGCCCGATCCCTTCCGCGGCGTACATCGTCTCGAACATGTTGGCGATGAGGGTCCGGAGCTCGTCGGTTACCGAGGTAACAGCCCTTGTCGGCTTGCGAAGAACCGGGTCACCGAGCACCCGGATGTCGAGGATGCTCACCCAGCGGTGGCGTTGGAGACCGCGCCCGGTCTGTTGATGCGCGCAATCCGTCCGCGCTCGATGATGACGCGGGTATCACCCGACTTGATGGTGACGCGATCTTCCATCCCGGCCGCCTTGTCGTCGCCCCTCTCCTTGATGAAGAGCACTTCGCCAACAAGTCCGCCCGTGGTCACGATCTCGTCCCCTTTCTTCAGATTCCGCACCATCTCATCGTGCTTCTTTCGCTGCGTCGACTGCGGGCGGATGAGAATGAAGTAGAAGATCGCGAAGATGGCTCCGTACATGAAAATGGAGCCGAGTATTGGATTGCTTGGCATATATGGAAACCAGAATTGGGTGCGAAATGATTTCAGACGGGACTTGGTGACGCAGATCGGTGGCGCGCGAGCCATTCGCACGACCACGAGTCCAGCTCACCATTCCGTATCGCGTCGCGCGCCTGCCGCGCCAGCGACAGGAGGTAATGTACATTGTGCAGGGAGAGTAGGCGGAGGCCGAGTATCTCGTCCGACACGTACAGATGCCGGATGTACGCTCGACTGAACCTGGTGCAGGCGGAGCAATTGCACTCCGGGTCGAGGGGACGCGGATCGGTGCGGAACTCGGTGCGCTTGATGTTGAGTCGCCCATCCCTGGTGAAAGCGGAGCCGTTTCGTCCCATGCGTGTGGGCGCGACGCAGTCGAAGAGATCGACGCCGCGACTAATTCCCTCTATCAGGTCCTCCGGGAATCCGACTCCCATCAGATAGCGCGGATGGGTTTTGGGAAGCGCGTCGTCGACGACCTCCAGAATCTCGTACATGGCGTCCTTCTCCTCGCCTACTGATAAACCGCCAATGCCGAATCCCGGCCAGTCGTGCATCGCGCCGATCGTAGCGGCTGCCTCTCGCCGGAGATTCGGGTGGATTCCGCCCTGTACGATTGGAAAGAGCGCCTGCTCGCTGGCGCTCTCCAAATGCGTGGCCAGGCATCGCGCGAGCCAGCGGATGCTCCGCTCGCTCGCGTCCCGCGCTTCGGATTCATCGGATTGGCCGGGGATGACGTGATCGAATTGCATGATTACGTCGGCGCCGAGGTTGCGCTCGATCTGCATGACGGACTCGGGAGTGAAAAACCGGCGCGAGCCGTCGATGTGCGACTGGAACTCGACGCCTTCTTCGCCGACAGTGCGGAGCCGCGCCAGCGAGAAAACCTGGAATCCGCCGGAGTCGGTGAGGATCGGGCGATCCCACCGCATGAATTTGTGGAGCCCGCCCATCTCACGGACGACTTCGTCGCCGGGCCGCAGGTGCAGGTGATACGCGTTCCCGAGAATCATCGAAGCGCCCATCTGCACGAGGTCGTCGGGATCGAGCGCTTTCACCGTGGCGAGCGTCCCGACGGGCATGAATGCGGGCGTCTCGACAGGGCCGTGCGGCGTAGAAAAAACACCAGCGCGCCCCGAGCCCGAGGTCGCGGCGATAGTAAAATCGAATGTCACGCTGGAAAGTTAGCTCCCTCCGGGCGGATACTCCGTCGTGTGACGGCCCGGTCTTCGCACAGAGACAATAGGGGAGTGTCCAGTTCACCGCCACCCAAAACGTCATGGCGACTTCAGATCAGACTACGAAGAAAGACCGCGTTTGGTTCATCACTGGCTGCTCGACTGGCTTCGGCCGCGAATTGGCCAAGCTCGTGCTCGAGCGCGGATATCGGGCCGTCGTGACGGCGCGCAATCCCGCCAAAGTCGAAGACATCGCAGCTCCGCATGGAGACCGCGCGCTTGTTCTTGAGCTCGACGTGACTGATCCCGTCGAGGTCGATGCCGCAGTGAAGAGCGCCGACAGGCGCTTCGGTCGAATCGATGTCCTCGTAAACAATGCCGGAATCGGATATTTCGGCGCGGTCGAGGAAAGCGACGAAGAGGAAATCCGGCGCATGTTCGAGATCAACTTCTTCGGTCTCGCAAATATGACCAGGGCCGTGCTGCCGATCATGCGCAGACGGCGCAGCGGACACATCGTCAACATTTCGTCGATCGGAGGACTGAAAAGTTTTCCCACGCTCGCCTACTACAACGCCACGAAATACGCGGTGGAAGGATTCTCGGAAGCGCTGGCGCTCGAAGTCGCGCCGCTGGGAATCAAGGTGACGATCGTCGAGCCGAGTGGATTTCGCACCGATTGGGCGGGACGCTCTGCCGCTGAGAGCAAGAGCCGCATCGCCGACTACGCGGAAACCGCCGGAAAGAATTTGGAGGATCTCCGCGGCTACAGCGGCAAGCAGCCTGGGGATCCGGTGCGCGCAGGGGCGGCGATCATCGCCGCGGTCGAATCTCCAAACCCGCCGCTACGATTGTTGCTCGGCAAGGCAGCGCTCAAAGGCGCCCGCGCTAAGATCGATACGCTCGAGAGAGATTTCGACGCGTGGGAAAAAACGACGGTGGAGGCCGACTTCCCCGACAACGCCGAGCGTTTGTAATCTGCCTGTAAGGATTGATCTGTAACGTTTGCGCCAGACTACGCGCGCAAAGTCGCGGGTGTTGAAAAACTCCTTCGCGTCTTCACCCTCCCCTCATCGAGAGTGACACTGATGATCGTCCGATTCCGCCGAGCCGTTCTTTCCTCCATCGCAGTTCTTTTCTTTCTTCCTGGCGTTCTTCTGGCACAAGGCACCATTCGAGGAACGGTTACCGACGCGAGTGGCAATCCTGCGCCCGGTGCCACAGTCCACATTAATGGCACTCTCCTCGGCGGAATCGTCGACTCCGCCGGGACGTATCGCATTGCGCGCGTGCCAGCCGGATCGTACGTCGTGCGGGTCACCAAGCTCGGATTCGCGCCCGACTCCGGATCAGTTGTCGTCGGGAATGGAGAAAGTGCCGTGCACGACGCGCGGCTGCGTCCGGCTGTGGAATTGCTCGGCAACGTTGTCGTCACAGCCCAGCGACTCGGTGAATCCGAAGCTTCAGCCCTCGAGCGCAGAGCGGCAGCGCCGAATGTCGTGAACGTTCTTGCTGGCGACGTTATTCGCGCGCTGCCCAATGCGAACGCCGCCGAGGCGGCGGGAAGAATGCCGGGCGTCACTACCGAGCGCGACGAAGGAGAAGGGAAGTTCGTGCAAGTTCGCGGCACCGAGCCACGTCTCACCAACGTGACGATCGATGGCGCGC
>JALYZH010000013.1 GCA_030948945.1 Gemmatimonadota bacterium
TCGGGCAGAGTCCTGCTTGCTCAACACGGTTGGCGGTCCCGCCGGAGTGTTGTTGGCGTCAACTACGTAGATCTTGCCTGAGTTCCGGTCACGGAGCACATCGAGTTCGCCAAAGTCCATGCCGATCCTTTCGGCGAAACGAAGCAGCTGCGCACGTTCATCGACGGAGAACACATCTTCGGGCCGACAGAGCTCGGCGCGCTTGTTGGTATTGCTGTAGCGCGTGTCAGTCGGCCTGAACTTTAGGTAGACGAGCGGGAGTCGGCCATGATGAATGACGACCCGAAGGTCCGAGACAGTGCCGTCTCCGGTCTCGTTATCCACGAGCTGCTGATACACGCAATCCGCTCGAACGTTTGTGGGCGCGATCGGACACCTGATCGTCCGCCCGTCGTGGAGGGCGTTTTGGTTGCTCTTTACGGCAGCGAGACCGACATAACTCGTGGGGTCGACCGCGAGCGAATAGCCGAAGACCTCTTTAAAGACTTGCGCGATATATCCCTTGCCGATATCGACGCAACGAGCGTTAAACGTTCGCGCAGGGTCGACCTCGACGGGAAGACTTCCAGCGGAACAGGTAGTGTCCTCGAAGTGCCAGGCAAAATCGAAGTCCGACTTGGGATCGTTCGTGCACACGTAACCAAGCAGCGCGCACAATTTGCCGAGCACGTAGCCAAGGTCCGGCACAGCCGGATAGGTGAGGAGCGTGCGGTGCGGAGCTACGACCGAGCGGAATCCGAGCAATGCATTGGAGAGCGCAGGCATTCCGAGCGCGGTCGCACGGAACCGAAAACGCATCCGCTCCATGTAGAAGCGAAGCTTCCACCGGCGGAGTGCGGCAATCGGGCGCGAATCGGATGTCATGGCCACTCAGAAGTATGTCGCGAGTCGAAGGGCGGAGCACCCGGAAACCGTTAATATGTTCCCGCTGACCGCTTGTCCGTGAGGGCTTCTACCTCTTTGGTGTCGGCCGCTACTGTGACCGAGCCCCTCCGGATCAAAGGGATTAGTCCCGGCCCGCTTAAGGCGGTTACCACCAAATCGGTTGGAGCAGCGGGTGGGCGCACGTAATAATTGTGGAGACGTGAGCTCGGTCACCCGACGCTACTGTCCCATCCGAGTAGTTGAGAACCCTACGTTGTCCCAGTAGCGGTACTCGGAATAGGCCGCCTCCCCTGAGTACGTCGTTGTCTGCGTACCATAGCGAAACGAATTGAAGTAGCTACCGCCATTCTTTTCCGTAATGGGGGAGATGCCCGAGGTCAAATGGAAGTTGGGCACCGCGCCGGGGTTGTTGATGTACACGTCCAGAACCCCGTCCTTGACTCCATCCGCTGAGTTGAGGGTGAGTCGAACCTCAATCGTATACCAGGTGTCGTTCAAGAGCGTGATCCCGGTACTTCCCCATGTGATGTCCGTATGGAACTGGCCGTCATCCTCGATCTGGCAGACGAAATACTTGAGTAAGCCGTTCGTTCGCTCCAGTATCAAGCGGGGCATCGGCGGAGGACTGAAATAGTCAATCAGCTTTCGCGTGTCTAGGTTCTGTGACGCAGTTTTTTGGGTAACACCGTCCGATAACGTCGACGGGATATAAACGTCACCCTTGAACCAGATGGTTTCACCGTAGCGGTAGTGATGCGCAGTAAGGAGTTCCATGTTGATATCGTTACTACTCAGACCATCCCTGGGATGATATCGTATCCGATTGACCTTCCCCCGCCCTGAATCGGTCGGATCAGCCGGATAGTCAATCGCCGTAACGTCGGACCCACTGTAGCTGAATGGCCCCGGCTTCCCGTCATTGAAGTCATGGAACGCGATGGCGTTTGGTCCGGGCACCGTGACCACGTTCAGCGACACGGAGCCTGTCTTTCCGGAGACCGTTCCTTGTATTGTTGCGGATCCGGCGGCTACAGCTGTGACCATTCCGGTCGAGGAGACGGTCGCGACAGTCGGGGAGACTGAAGCCCAGATAATTGTCAGGCCTGAGATGAGATTGCCAGCCGAGTCCTTAGCAGAGGCGCTGGCTTTGGCTGAATCACCGATCGCGAGCGATGTCGAATCGAGCGTCACCGCGACGACAGCGACTGGAGAAATGGACGTCTGTACGGTCAGGGTCGCTGAGCCAGCCCGACTGGCAACCGTAGCCTGGATCATGGAGACGCCCGCTGTCAGCGCGGTCACTACACCGCTCGACGACACAGTCGCGATCGATGGATTTTGGGAGGAGAAATCGGCGTGCCCACCAACGACGCTTCCATCAGCTGATGTGGCAACGACAGTGGCCTGAGTGGTCTGTCCGGTAGCCAGCGATGGCTGTGCGAGACTAATTCGAACGAACGATACGCCTTGGCCGGTTGGAGCCAGGTTTGGCGCTCCGAGCGGACCCGATGGCTGGACGCAGGCGGCTATGAGAGTCAGAACGGACGCAAAAAGCACTAATAATAATGTTGACCAGTCGAGCTTTTTGAAATGGAGCATAGCTCGCTCCCCAGCGGAATGTTCGGCGGCTCGACTGGCATAGCTCGCAGGAGCACGGGCTTTAGCCTCGTAGCTTTGCGTCGCCGTCTTTCGACGGGTTTGCCTTTATCGGTATTCCTCTCCAAGAGAGGAGCAGTCCGATGTATGAGCAGAGGTGCTCATGGCCTTACTCTATAGACTGACTGCTGAGCTTCAGGCCCAGTAACCTGAGTAGAGGCCGTCTATAGGGCCTTAATCATCGGAAGCGGTGGAGATTTGTAACAGCATGGGCGATTTCAGGTCTCAGCGACCTTTTTCGCAAGGACTCCGAATCGATCTGTCTTACCTAAACAGTGGGTCGCCTGGGGATTGGCTCTACTAACCGAGGATGGCCTCGAAGCCAAACTGATAGGGAGAGACGTGCCAGGGGGAGATAGGCGTTCGACAAATGCGGAAAGGATCATTCCCTTTCGCGACGGTCCCACCGTAAGCCGACGGACAGCATACAAAACCCGCCTTACGGACGATTTTGCGGTTCTCCTCGGTAATTTGATGTGGCCGCCCGTAAGGGTAGCTGAAGAGATCGATGGGCACGCCAGTTTCAGCGGCCAGGCGACGTGCCGAGCCGACAATCTCCTCCACGGCGTCCGCGCCCGAAACGACACCCAGGTCGACGTGATTCTTGGTATGCGCGCCCAGCTCGAACCCGTCATTACTCAACGATCGCACGTCGGCCCACGACATCCACTCGGAGCGGATGCCCGATTCTGCGTCCCACCAAGGCACTCGATCGGAACCGATAAAATCGGTCGCTATGAAAAAGCACGCGGGCAGCGCGCGAGCCAGCAATTCGTCCGCTGCGCGGCGATTGTCGCGATAGCCGTCGTCGAAGGTTATGACCAGGTGCCGAGTGATGTCCTCCCCACGTTCCAGCTTGGCGACGAGAATATGGAAAGGGACGACGGTGAAGTAGCGGTGAAAGAAATTGCAGAACTCGCGAAATTGGGTTGTGTTGCACGTAATCGGATCGCCGGGGTAGCGGTCGTCGATGCGGTGGAATAGCACGATGACGGCCTTGTTCCGGAGAAGCGGCTTATAGACTCTCGACGCGAAGATCACGCGGCCGAGCAAAGCCTTGATCTGCCGCATCACTTCGTGCCGCCTTGCCTTCTCCGAGTTCTCACTCGGCTGCGTAGCTCGCGTACGGCACGGTAGTCCGGAGAACGGAAGGTGCGGGCGACAGCGTGGTTCTGCGGAATCTCTTTTGCCGTTCCTTGCGCGAGGGCGCGTACGGTTTCAACTAGCATCCTCACACCGTTTGGTCCCAGGACCTCTTGCCTGAATTGCTCGATGTAAGCTAAAGGATCGCCTCCGGGCGCCGGATCGATCGGGAACATCTCCTGGGCCAGGATTGGCCCTGCGTCAAGCGAAGCATCAACGCGATGGATGGTCACACCAACCGCCTTTTCTCCGTGATAGAGCTCCCAGAATGCTGGTGCTGCGCCGCGAAATTCGGGCACTTTGCCCGAATGCAGATTTATCGAGCCATGCCGGGGAAGCGCAAAGACGGACTCCTTCAGAATGTAGGTACCGGCGAGGACTGCAAGGTCTGGCCGCAGCGCCTCGATGATCGAAAGCGATTCTGGTGAATGAAAGTCGGATACGTCCAACCGCTCTATCCCGGGCGCCAGCGCGACCGGCGGTACTAAGCTCCGCGGCTCACCTATGCGAGCGAGTGACCCGATTTTTGCCCCCATTACCGCGAACAATCCGAGCCAGCCCTGCCTCCGAATGACGTGACGCAATTTGGCGCGCAATGTTTTTCGTGGCTGGCGATCAAACGGGCCGACGACGAGCCCGACGACTTGACTTGCGCCGTCTGCGCTCAACGCATTCGCGACCCGTACTCCAAGATCACTGCAGGTAAGGACTACGATTCGAAGCGATGACATCGAATGATTGGTTGCCGATTATGTTCCGTTTCAGTGCGATAAGGCCGGTACGTACTCGTTGGTTCGGGCAGGGTGTCCACTTATCAAGAGCTCCCGAGAGTGCCCAGAATCCCTATGATCTCGCTTACTTCGTGTGCACGCAAACGGGAGTGAGTCGGCACTGTCACAAGCTCGCGAACGAGAGTTTGCGCTCCGGGCCACGCGCCATACGGTGCAACGAGTCGGCCAGCCAGCTGCGGGAGCGCCGCGAGAGTCATGGGGTAGCTGGGAGTTATTCCCAGCCGCAGCGCACGCTGCACATTTGGAAAACTTGCCATCCCCCCCGAGACCCTCACCGGTAACCTGAGATAGCCGGCGGTCGGGCAGCTATGAGTTGGGATTGGTTTTACTTGCGCAGAACCCGCGATCCCGGTGACCACTGCATTCGCATTCGACTGCCGCACGCTGGCTTCCTTTCGTGAAGCATCGTGCGTCGCCAATAGCGTGGTTGCCGCCACTCGAGTCATAGCTCTCACCGGGCGTGGAGGCAAGTATGTCGTTTCCCCAAGCCGGAGTGCGGGAATCGAAAGGGGCAACCCGTAGACATCAGGCTGAGCAAGTGCCCATTGAGCAGCGACCCGTATCGCTACAGCAGCCCGTTGCGAAAATCCCGACTCCAGAAATCCTTCGGTCGAAGGATCACCTGTTGAATCGGAAAGTAGAATCGCTCCGCCGGTGCCGCCGGTCCAACCCTTACCTCTCCCGAAGCTGAGTATCGCGATTTTGCCCAAAGAGCCAAGGCGTTTTCCGTTCCATGAAGCACC
>JALYZH010000018.1 GCA_030948945.1 Gemmatimonadota bacterium
ACAAGAACGGCTCATTCACCGCTCGCGCGATCACCAGAAACGCGAGCTCTGACAAAGCCAAGGCGTTGGCGGACGCGGGAGCCGAAGTTGTCACGGCGGATCTCGACGATGTGAAGAGCCTCAAGAAAGCTTTCGAAGGCGCGCACGGGGCTTTTTGCGTCACCAACTTCTGGGAGCACTTCAAGCCGGAGAAGGAGATCTCCCAGGCTCGCAACATGGCTCAGGCTGCAAAGGATTCGGGTGTCAAACACGTCATCTGGTCGACACTCGAAGACACCCGCGAATCCATTCCGCTCTCTGACGACCGGATGCCCACGCTGATGGGCAAGTACAAGGTTCCGCACTTCGATGGGAAGGGCGAGGCCAACGCAATTTTCACCGAGCTAGCTGTCCCGACGACGTTCCTGGTGACGTCGTTCTATTGGGACAACTTCATCCACTTCGGAATGGGTCCCAAAAAGGGAGCAGATGGCAAGCTCGCGATCACCTTGCCGATCGGAACAAAAAAACTGGCTGGCATAGCGGCAGAAGACATCGGGAAGACCGCCTACGCGATCTTCGAAGAAGGCGACGAGATGATCGGTAAGACGGTCGGCATCGCCGGTGGCCACCTGACCGGCGAGCAGATGGCGAAATCGCTGTCGAAGGCCCTCGGTCAGCCAGTGACTTACAACGCAGTGACGCCGGGGACCTACCGGGCGTTCGGGTTCCCGGGCGCCGACGATCTGGGCAACATGTTTCAGTTCAACAGCGAATTCGAGCAGGATTGCTGCGACGCGCGGAACATCAGCACGACCAAAAGCCTGAATCCCGAGCTCCAGACTTTCGACCGCTGGCTCGGCGAGAACAAGTCGCGAATTCCGCTCGGATAGACGGCGCTACCCGCGTAGAACTAGGGCAGTCGCTCGGGGGCCTTGGCTTGTTTTCGCTCGAGCGGCTGCGCCGTTCCAGCCCCAATTGCGCGCGCTCCCTCTCCTTCGGTGAACAGCCGGGTTAGAAAGCGCTGGCCTTCTCCGATCCGCTCGACTTCGACAGCCGTCGCCTCGATCGCCTGCTCCATTCGGACAAGGCGATCACCTAGCTCTCGTGGGAAAGCAGTCACCACCGCCGCGCCTCTCCGCCATATCCGTTTGGCAATGGCGATCGAAATGGGCAGGAGCACGATCAGCATGAAGAGTCCGCCGAGTACGTACGCCTCCTCGGGCGGCCCCTGAATGATCTGGCGCGGCGGCTCGACGACAGCGCCGGGAATGGCGGCGGCCTGCGCAATCTGCGCGGCATTCCCGGCAAGCATCTGGTCGACGGCGGAAATTCTGCTGTCGACATCCTTGAGCCTCGCATCGAGTGCCGCCCGCTCAGGCGCGTCTGAAGAGACCTCTTCGAGCTGGCTGGTTATCCCCTGCCTCGTGTTCTGTAATTCTTCGAGCTGATTGTTCAGCTCGTTGCGCTGCGCCTTGAATCCGTCGTAGATAGCCGACGGGCTGGGCGCTGAGCGCGCCCCGGTTGCAAGCACGGGCGCGGCTCTAGGAGCAGGATTGGTTTGTATCTTTGCCTGAATCAAGTTGTCCTCGGAGCCGACAGGTAATTCGCCGATCGATCTGTTGCACCGATCGTAGGTAATCTACGGTTTCAATCGAGGAATTTCTTCATCTGACCATGAATCACGGGGAGCGCATTCGCGGTGGATGACATCAGTCACGAGACGGATCGTCTCATTCTTCGCATGTATCGCCTCAGCGACTTCGAAGACCACTACAAGCTGTGCGCAGATCCCGACGTCATGCGATACCTGGTCGGAGGAATACCGCTGTCCCGTTTCGATGCGTGGCGTCACATGGCCTTTCTGGTTGGCCACTGGGAGCTGCTCGGTTACGGACATTACGCGGTCGAAGAGAAGGCGTCCGGCCGGTTCATCGGCCGCATCGGATTCACCAATCCTGACGGATGGCCTGGCTTCGAGATCGGCTGGACGCTCGCACCCGAGTTTCAGGGCAGAGGATTCGCGACCGAGGGAGCTCGATTTCTCCTGGAATATGCTTTCAATGAGATGGACCGGGATCACGTTATCAGCGTGATACATCGCGACAACAAGCCATCCATTCGCGTCGCCGAGCGACTGGGGGAGAAGCTGGAGCGGGAGATGGAAGTAGCCGGAATGCCCGCTCTGATCTACGGAATCGAGCGGCCGAAGAAGTAGCTATGCGGCGACCGCGCTCAGCTGTCGCTCTCTGGACCGTTGCCATTCGATGAGGCCGGCGGCAGCGAGCGCGAGCAGAATCGCGTAGAGTCCGGCAGAAAGGGACAGGTGTTTCTTCCAGAACAGGATCACGTAGCCGATGTTGACGGCGATCCAGAGCCACCAGTTCTCGAGGACTTTGCGCGCGAGCAGCCAATTGGCGACAAGACTCGTCGTCGAGAGAGAGGCATCGGCGTAAGGAGCAGCCGCATTGGTCCAGCGGGCAAGGGCCGCACCGACCACAACTGATACGACCGCGGTTCCGGCCAGCCAGGCGATACGGCTTCGCCATCCGAGGACAACGATCGGCGCTTCACCCTGACCACGCACCCCGCCGTGTGCCCAGTACCACCAACCATAGATGTTCTGCACCACGTAGATCGGCTGGAGCGCGGCATCGGCGTAAAGGCGCGCGCGAATGAACACAACCAGATAGGCGAGTATTCCGACGATCGCCACAGGCCAGCAGCTGATTTTCTCCTTGATCGTCAGGACGATGCCGACGAGGGTCATCACGACAGCAACGGATTCGATGGGATCCATGAGACGCCGAATGTAGCCGAATTCAGGGTTTCCATTATATCCTTCTCTGAAGCACGGGAGGAATTGTGGCGCTGCGACGGATATACAAGGACATAACGGAAACGATGGGCGACACGCCGCTCATCCAGCTCAATCGCATCGGACGGGATTTGCCTGCGCGCATCGTAGTGAAGCACGAGGGCTTCAATCCATTCAACTCGGTGAAGGATCGCATTGGCACGGCGATGATCGACGATGCGCTGCGTGATAAGGCTCTCCGTTCCGGAATGGTGATAGTCGAGCCAACGAGCGGCAACACCGGCATCGGACTCGCATACGCGGCAGTTGCTCGCGGGTTTCGCTGCGTGTTCACCATGCCGGAAACCATGACCATCGAGCGCAGGAACATGCTCCGCGCCCTGGGTTGCCGAGTGGTTCTGACGGAAGGTCCGAAGGGAATGAAAGGAGCCATCGCGCGCGCGGAACAAATCCTGGCGAAACTGGGAGATCGCGCGTGGATGCCGAGACAGTTCGACAATCCATCGAATCCTGCTGTGCACTATCGCACTACGGGTCCGGATATCTGGGAAGGCACCAATGGAGCCGTAGACATCTTCGTCTCCGGCGTGGGCACGGGCGGAACGATCACCGGTGCGGGACGTTATCTGCGCGAGAAGAAGCCCGCGATTCGCATCGTCGCGGTCGAGCCGGCGGAGAGTCCCGTTTTGTCGGGTGGCGAGCCGTCGCCACACAAGCAGCAGGGCATAGGTGCCGGTTTCGTGCCCAGCATCCTCGACACCAAGATCTACCAGGAAGTGATCAAGGTGACAAACGACGATGCGATAGCCACGGCTCGTCGCCTGGCGCGGGAAGAAGCGATCTTCGCTGGAATCTCTTCCGGCTCGATTACCTGGGCCGCGCTCCAGGTTGCCGCTCGGCCGGAGAACAAAGGGAAACTGATCGTTTCAGTGATCTGCGATTTTGGCGAGCGGTATCTGTCGAACCCGGTGTACGCCGACCTTCCGGATCCGGATTACTCGGACATCGAGAGCGCGCTGGCCTGATCGATCGCCTGCGAGAGGCTTGTAACCGTCAGGGGTTCGCAATGAGACCGCTTCTATTCGTCTGGCCATACGCGCTGGTTTTCTGGATCGTCTATGTCTGGGCTTTTTTCCCCGAATGGAAAATCGTGAAAAGCGGCTACGAAGCAGCGAAGAGTGCAGACTCGAAGGACAGCGGGTCCCTCAAGGTGATAATGGGCGGAATGTGGGTGGCGCTGCTCGTTGCCTACATTCTCCCGTTCGTGAGTGCCGGGTCCTTTCCACAAAGCTGGCAGCTCCCGCTTTTTGTGGCTGGAGTGCTGCTGATCTTTCTCGGGAGCCTGCTGAGACGTTATTGCTTTCGCACGCTCGGCGAATATTTCACTGGCGATGTGAAGGCGGCGCGGGATCAGCCCGTCATCTGCTCCGGTCCATATCGCCTGGTGAGACATCCTTCGTATACCGCGGGGATGATCATGTTCATCGGAATCGGTCTGGCGCTCGGCAATTGGTTCAGTCTCGCATTGCTCACGATTGCGACGATCGCCACTTACAGCTACCGGGTGGCCGTCGAGGAGCGTGCACTCCTCGCCACGATCGGTGAGCCGTACGGCAACTATATGAAGGAGCGGAAGCGGTTCATACCGCACATCGTATAGGGAATCAGGAGTCTCTGCGGCCAGAGGCTTGCAGCGGAGCGAGAGTCGTTGCACTTCCAACCGGACCAGACGGAGGCATGCAAATGAGATATTCGTGGACTGCCTTGTTGGTACTATCGGTTTACGCAGCGCCTGTTAGTGCGCAGGCCAGCCGTGGGGCCCCGCCGCCCAACACGACGCCACTGAAGCACAAGGTGACGCAACCGCCACCATCGCAGACGAAGGTGACTCGCCCACCACTGGGTCCTGTGCTTCTTCCGATTCAGCTCGAGGATCAGTGGACAACAGCGGTGGTCAAGCGCGATACCCGCACCTTCAACCAGCTGCTCGCCCCCAACTTCGTGTACACCGAAGACGCTTCGGTCATGAATCGAGACGACGTGATAAAGAGCGTCACCGGTCCCGACAAAGTCGACTGGGCACGAAACGAAGGAATGAAAGTCCATGACTTTGGCGACGTGCAGGTGATTACGGGCGTGCTGCACGTCAAAGGGAAGGGTACGAAGGGCGCGTTCGACCGTCGGTATCAATTCACCGACACCTGGCAACGGCGGAACGGGCGATGGCAGATAATCGCGGCGCAGGACTATCTGATGCCCAGGTAGCGAACCGGTTGCGCGAGGGATGATGATCGAAATTATGCCGCGAGTTTCTGTCGCTTTGCTCCTTGTCGGCCTGTTTGCGTGCAAGATGGAGAGCAAAGCTCCCGCCGATACCAATGGGAGTACCGATCCGAAGGTCACCTCCACCGCAGCGGTTGGCACAAGCTCAGTTTCAGGTGCGCGGATCGCCGTGCAGCACGCCGGTCCTGCGGGCGAGTGGCAAATGCCGGCCGGCGATTACGCCAGTTCGAGGTACAGCGAACTGGCTGCGATTACTCCCCAGAACGTCGCCAACCTGCACGTCGCGTGGGCTTTCTCTACCGGGGTCCTGCGCGGACACGAAGGCCAGCCACTCGTAATCGGCAACACGATGTACGTTGTAACGCCGTATCCGAACGTGGCGTACGCGATTGACCTCAATCAGGAAGGCCAACCACTCAAGTGGAAGTTCCGCCCGGAAAACGCGCAGCAGGCAATCGGCCGAGCGTGTTGTGATGTGGTGAATCGCGGCGCGGCATACGCGGACGGAAAAATCTTCTACAACCTTCTCGACGGACACACGGTCGCGCTCGACGCAGGCACCGGGACGCAGTTGTGGCGTACCAAAATGGGCGATCTCTCCAAGGGCGAGACGATCACCATGGCCCCGATCGTGGTGAAGGGCAAAGTGATCGTCGGGTCGAGTGGCGGCGAGATGGGTGTGCGCGGATGGATCGCCGCGCTCGATGCGTCGACAGGCAAGGAAGTCTGGCGTGCCTACAACATCGGCCCCGACAAGGACGTGAAGGTCGGACCGAAGTTCAAGCCCTTTTACGCTCACGACCGCGGAACGAACCTCGGCGTCTCGTCGTGGCCGGGTGACACCTGGAAGACTGGCGGAGCAGCGGTGTGGGGATGGCTGTCATACG
>JALYZH010000073.1 GCA_030948945.1 Gemmatimonadota bacterium
GCAACTTCATTTTTCGCACGCGTGAGTTCGAGCAGATGGAGATGCAGTTTTTTGTCGAGCCTGGCACCGACATGAAGTGGTTCGAGTACTGGAAGCAGCAGCGCATGGATTGGCATCGAAGCCTCGGCCTCGCCGAGAGCAGGCTCCAGTTCCACGAGCACACGAAAGAGGAGCTGGCGCACTATGCCCGCGCCGCATTTGACATTCAGTTCGACTTTGGCGGCACGCTGGGTTTTCAGGAGATCGAGGGCGTCCACAATCGCGGCGACTTCGACCTGTCGCAGCACCAGCAGTTTTCGGGCAAGAAGCTCGAGTACTTCGATCAGCCGAACAACAAGCGGTTCCTGCCATTCGTGGTCGAGACGTCTGTGGGCGCCGACAGGACGACGCTCGCCGTCCTGGTGAACGGCTATCGCGAGGAGTCAGTCGAAGGTGAATCGGAAGGCCGAACGGTCCTGGGATTGGACCCGGCGATCGCGCCGATCAAGGCGGGTGTGTTTCCTCTGGTGAAGAAGGACGGTATGCCGGAGATGGCGCACCGGATCGCCGACGAGCTTCGGGCGTCGTTCCCGATTTTCTACGACGACAGTGGAGCGATCGGGCGCCGCTATCGCCGGCAGGATGAAGTCGGCACTCCGTTCGGCATCACGATCGACGGTGAGTCGCTTACCAACGGTACGGTGACCGTGAGGGACCGCGACACGCTCAAGCAAGAGCGCGTCGATGCGACCCGGCTGAAGGACTATCTTAGCGCGAAGCTCACGTCGTGAGCGCACTGTCCCTTCAGCGCCTGCGAGCTGAAGGTCAGGCGTTCATGGAAGCGATCTCGCGCGAGGGATATCTCGCGATGGCCGGGCACAAGAAGACGGCGGAGTTCCAGCCCATCTACGAGCGATATGAGGCAATCCTGGGAGCGGATGCCCTCGAGCTGACGCTGGAGATGTTCAGGTCGGCTCCAGACGACAGCGACGACAAGCGATCGGCGCAATGGCTGCTGGAATGGGAAATCGAGTCTCAGGCGTCGAAACCATTGGCACCTCTCGATGAGCGCGAGATCGAATGGGAGAACTCCGCCCTGATTCAGTCGCCTGACGGACGCGTCATTCAGTACCAGGCCGCGCCTATAGAGATCGCGAACACCCGGGACCGGAAGCTACGGCTCGCCCTCGACGCCGCGCGAGCTGAGCTCGTCGAGAAGGAGCACGCGCCACTTCGTCGTGAGCGGCTACAGCGGGAGAAGGAGTATATCGAGTCGCTCGGCGTTGCGGGCGATTACAACAGCTCTTTCGAGGCAGTGACCGGCATCTCGCTCGCGACACTCGCGGAGAGCTGCGAAAGTTTTCTCCGCGATACCCAGTCGATGTGGGACGACACTCTTCCGCAAGCTCTGAAGAAGTCGCTCGGCATCAGGCCGTCGCAGGCAAAGCGGTCCGATGCGCTCGCCCTTTTCAGAGCTTCCGAATTCGACGACGCTTTTCCCGGAAACCAGATGGAATCCGTGATTCGCCGCAACGTCTCGGAGATGGGGATAAACGCCACGGCAAATGGCCGGATCATATTCGACGTCGGGGATCGGGAGGGGAAGCGAGCGCGCGCGTTCTGTTCGCCCGTGCGCGTTCCCGAGGAGGTATACCTGGTGCTCCGTCCCCACGGCGGCCAGAGCGATTACAACACCTTTCTCCACGAGCTCGGACACGCGCTTCACTTCGCGTACGCGAGCAACGACTACCCGTTCGAGTTCAGGTGGCTCGGCGACAACTCCGTGACGGAATCGTACGCGATGCTGCTTGATCATCGGATGCAGGACAGAGGATGGCTGCTTCGGTATTCGCAGCTCGGAACGAACAGGGTGGCGGCGTTTCTTCGCACCACCGGCTTCGAGGAGCTGCACTTCCTGCGTCGGTACTCCGCGAAATTCCTGTACGAGCGAGCGCTCTATGGGGGAGAGGTGCCTTGGGATCAGCTTCCGGATCTGTACGTCTCGCTTCTGAGCAACGCCACCGGCTTCGAATACGATCCTGCCGATGCGTTCGTGGACGTCGACCCGAGATTCTATTCAGCGAGATACCTCCGGGCGTGGCAGCTGCAATCCGTGCTCAACGAGAAGCTCACGGCGCGCTTCGATAACGACTGGTTTCGGAATCCAAGCGCCGGACCATGGATGGTCAGGGAGCTGTTCTCCCATGGCCAGAGAGAGACGGCGGAGGAAATCTCGACGCGAGCAGGCGGTGGCTCTCTCACCTTTCAACCATTGATCCGGAAGATCGAGGCCCTGCTTGAGTCCTGAGTGGACCGGCGTGGCCAAAGAGACCATCGCCAGACTGCAGGCGATCATCCAGTTCGACACGACGAATCCACCTGGGAACGAGCGGCCCCTCGCGCTCTATCTCGAATCCGTTCTTCGCGAGAAAGGCATAGAGACCTCTCCCTCCTGACTGGCGCACTGATCTTTTGTTGCGATCAGTGCGCCGCAAGAGACTTATCTGCCCTGCAACTCGTCAGCTATGCGCGAGCCGTCGTACATCTTGCGCAACGCTTCCGTAATGCCGCGCGAATGGACGCTGACCGTGCGGCCGATGTCGCTCGAGAAAATGAATCGGTTCGAGATTCCCTCGATGTTCGAATCGAACACCAGGCCCACAACTTCGGCATTGCGGTTGATTACCGGGCTCCCGGAATTCCCGCCGATGATGTCGTTCGTCGACACGAAGTTGTAGGGAGTAGTCAGATCCAGATTCCCCTTCCGCTCAACCCAACGCTTCGGAAGCTTGAACGGATCCCTGTCGTCGAACGAGGCTGAGCGCTCGTACAAGCCGTAGAAAGTAGTCTTGTAGGGAGCGATCGTCCCATTCGAGGGGAACGACTTGACCACGCCGTCGCTGATGCGAAGCGTGAATGTCGCGTCGGGTGGAAGCGCGGTACCATACGCGGCGAAGAGGGCCTGTCCGATCTTTTCACTGTTGGTCGCGATTGTCGCGTTGAGCGCGTTCGCCCTTGCGGTGACCACGCGGTTCAACGGATCTATGTCGCGGGCCAGCGCTATCATCGGATCCGTCGATGCGGCAACGGACGGTGCCCCTCCTTGCAGCAGGGATGTCCGGAACGCCTGATCGCCGACTCGCGTACCCCGCACTAGCGCCGCGGCCGCAGCTTCAGGGGTGCGCCCCGCCTGCGCCAGCCTTACGAATGGATCGTTCGGTCCGAGCTCGCCCTGAGCCGCGCGGAACTGTGCGGCGATCGCCAGCCTCTCGAACGCCGTGTCCACCGGGACCGGCTGCGAGAGCTGCGCAGTCATGGTGTTGATTCCGGCTCCACGATAAGGTGCGAGACGCGCCGAGTCTGGCTTTCCGGACTCGCTTGCGATTCGCACGAGTTGAGCTGCCATCGTCAGCAGCCTCGAGTTTCCTCCAAAGCCCTGGTAGCGGAGCTGCGGATTGAACGTCGCCAGCTCACGCTGAGCGGCAGTGATCGCATCCCACGTCCCACCGTACTGTGCCTGCAGCCTGGGATCCGCGGCGATGCGCGCGCGAAGCTCGCGCTCGAACGCGAGTTTCTTCGCCATGCTCAAGGTGTCCAGCAATCCAGCTCTGTATCCGGTCACGGCCTTCTGGGAATTGGCCACTCCGAACACGTCGTTCTGATAACGACGAGCAGCCGACGTGTCCGTCCGCGCAAGCTCGGCATAGATCGCGAGCGCCCGTTTGTAGGTGGCGAGTGAGGCGGGATATCCGACATCGCGAAGGAATTGCATCTGCGAGATGGTGTTCAGACGTCCAGTAGACCCAGGATTTCCCACGACGAACACAAGCTCGTTCTCGACTGCGCCAGCGCCGCTCCATTTCAGGAAGTCCGTTGGGGCGTAGGGCTGGTTGTTCTCATAGACACGAAGCAGCGTCAGGTCGAGATCGTACCGCGGGTAGGTGAAGTTGTCCGGGTCGCCTCCGAAGAACGCGATGTCTCCCTCCGGAGCCATCACCAGGCGAACATC
>JALYZH010000074.1 GCA_030948945.1 Gemmatimonadota bacterium
TCGTTCGAGGCTCAGCTCGAGTGCCGTCTGCTCATGCTGTCGTCGAACAACATCCTCAAGCCGTCGGACGGACGTCCGGTCGCCGAGCCCAGCCAGGACATCGTGCTTGGCTGCTACTTCGCCACCAAGGCCCCCCCGGGCTTCGACAAGTTCGACAAGAACGCGAAGTCATATACCAACGTCGCCGAGGTGGAGCTGTCGCTGTCGCAGGATCGCGTCACGTTCCACACGCCCATCCGCTACTTCGTTCAGGACGTCGAAGGAAGCCGCTGGGTCGAGACGACGGTTGGCCGCGTGCTCTTCAACGCCATTATCCCGACGGAGATCGCTTTCCAGAATCGGGAGATGAAGAAGAAGGCGCTCGGTGAGCTGGTCTTCGAGTCATACCGCCGGAGCGGATTGCAGGGAACGGTTCCGTTCCTCGATCGGTTGAAGGAGTTCGGATTCCGCTACGCCACCCGCGGTGGAATCTCCATCGGAATCGAAGACCTCCACATCCCCGCCGAGAAGGAGACGCTGCTCGGAGAGGCTGAGGAGCGCGTCAACAGATTCCAGAAGGCCTATCAGACCGGCAACATCACGAACGGCGAGCGCTACAACAAGGTGATCGACACCTGGACGCACGCCAATAACGACGTTGCCGACGCGATGGTTCGCGCTATGCGCGAGTCGAATGACGGATTCAACCCCGTTTTCATGATGTTCGACTCCGGATCTCGTGGATCGCGCGACCAGATCCGTCAGCTCGCCGGTATGCGCGGACTGATGGCGAAGCCGCAGAAAAAGCTCACCGGTGGTATCGGCGAGATCATCGAAAGCCCGATCAAGTCGAACTTTCGTGAAGGTCTGTCCGTGCTGGAGTACTTCATCTCGACCCACGGTGCCCGTAAGGGTCTGGCCGATACCGCGCTCAAGACAGCGGACGCCGGCTACCTCACCCGCCGCCTCGTCGACGTCGCACAGGATGTCACGATCACCGAAGAGGATTGCGGAACCATCCTCGGCCTCGAAGTCGGACCGCTGAAGGAAGGCGAGGACATCATCGAGCCGCTGGCCGAGCGTATCGTCGGCACGGTGGCCGCTGAAGACATCTATGATGTTCACGAGATCGACGAGTCCGGCCAGAGATCGCTGCTGGTCGAGGCTGGTCAGCTCATCGACGAGGACATGGCAAGGGGTATCGAAGAGTCAGGCCTCGAAACTGTGAAAATACGCTCCGTCCTTACTTGTGAGGCGAAGCGTGGTCTCTGCCAGATGTGCTACGGCCGCAACCTCGCGACCATGGGAATGGTCGACAAGGGTGAAGCGGTTGGTATCATCGCGGCCCAATCCATCGGAGAACCAGGTACTCAGCTGACACTGAGAACCTTCCACATCGGTGGAACCGCGGCTCGTATCGCCGAGCAGACGGCGCGCAAGTCGAAGGTCGCCGGAACGATCGAGTACGGAGACAGGCTCGTGGTCGTCACCAACGCCGAGGGACAGAAGATCGTCACCTCGTATGAGGGTGAGCTCACGATCAAGAGCTCCGGTGAGCGCAACGCCTCAGTGGGCGCGCGTCTTCAGGTTCCACTCGGCGCCACCCTGATGGTCAAGGATCGCGACGAGGTGAAGAAGGATCAGATCATCTTCACCTGGGATCCGTACACGAACCCGATCATCGCGGACGTGGAAGGAACTCTCCGCTTCGTCGACCTGATTCCGGGCGAGTCGGTTTCCGAGGAACTCGACGAGCTCACCGGTCTGCGTCAGACCGTCGTCATCGAAGACAAGGAGAAGAAGTTGCACCCCCACATCGAGATCATCGAGACCAGGGGCGGCAAGGAAAAGCGCCTGAGAGACTTCGTGATTCCGGTCGGCGCGCAGCTCACGGTCGAGGACGGCAAGAAGATCAGTGCCGGAACGATCATCGCCAAGATCTCGAGAGAGGCGTACAAGACCCGCGACATCACCGGCGGTCTGCCGCGAGTGGCGGAGCTGTTCGAGGCGCGTCGTCCGAAAGATCCAGCCACGATCTCCGAGATCGACGGCGAGGTAAGGTTCGGCGACATCAAGCGCGGCAAACGCGAGATCAGAGTAGTGCCGAAGGATACGCCGGTGGATACGGAGGAGCCGGGTCAACTGTACGAGATTCCGGCCGGCAAGCACCTCCGTGTGCACGCCGGTGACTGGGTGAGAGCGGGCGACCGTCTCTCCGAAGGTCCGGTGAATCCGCACGACATTCTTCGCATCAAGGGACCGCGCGCGGTTCAGGAATATCTGCTCAACGAAGTGCAGGAGGTTTACCGCCTGCAGGGCGTGAAGATCAACGACAAGCACATTGGGGTGATCGTGCGGCAGATGCTTCAGAAGGTGCGCGTGCTCGAGAGCGGCGAGACCGAGTTCCTCGAGGGCGAGCACGTCGACAAGCAGACATTCAGGGAAGCGAACGACAAGGCCAAGAAGAAGAAGGAGGCGCCAGCTGTGTCGGAGCCACTTCTCCTCGGGATCACCAAGGCCAGTCTCACGACGCAGTCGTTCATCTCGGCGGCGAGCTTCCAGGAGACAACGAGAGTTCTCACCGACGCCGCGATCCGTGGCGCCCGGGACGAGCTCCTCGGACTCAAGGAGAACATCATCATCGGTCACCTCATCCCGGCCGGAACAGGCATGTACCGCTATCAGGAAGTGGAGATCGAAGGAGCCCCCGTGCCACCCGCGCCGGAGCTTCCGCCGGAGCCGACCATCGCCGAGATACTGGCGAGCGATTCGGATGCGGACTTCGCGCTGCCCGAGACCGTTCCGGTTCCAGAGGAGATTTAGCGAATCGTGCCAGTCTGACGCCAGGCGTTGAGGGCTGATCTATGGCCCCAGCTCCCCAGCGGATTGCAAAGCAGATGCAACTCTGGCAACATCCCCGTGACGGAACGATCCGTCCGGGGATGGTGCGCACCCTCATTCGATCGCGCCAACCCACGGGATCACAACGCCTCCATTCGGGTCGCTCGGTCTTCGTTCTGTGTGGCATTCTGCCAGACGGCTTGCAGAATTCCATCATTCTCGTCCCGGCTCGGGGAGGAGGCTCCCAGCTAAGTCCTTCCCCCACAGAGATTTGTAGATCCTGCTGAGCTTTGGCCCCGTGCCTGCCTTGAGCGACTGTGCGGCGTGGTGATCCCGTCACGTCATGAGACCCTCAATCCAAACAAGTACCGGAGTCACTATGCAGATACGCTCATCTCGTTTCGCGACGCTGGCAGCGGTAATGATGCTGGCGAGTGCTTGTAGTGGGGACAACCCGAACGCGCCGTCGGTCCTCGATGGCTCCAACTCGGCCAGTGTCCCCCTGAGTTCGGCGATCAAGTCCGACATCGCGACGACCGCGGGCAACGCGATCGCCAGCGATCTGGAATCGATGATCGCAAATCAGGTGTCGGCAGCAGGATCCTTTGCTTTGCTGGCACGATCGACCCCGATGGCAGGATTCACCGATGGCACTCCCGCTCCGACGCCTTCGCCAACAGCTCCGGCAGACCAGCCCAATTGCACCGCTGGCTCACAGCCCGGAGTTTTTCTTTGCGCAAAACTGCCAGGTCCGGGCGATCATCTTCAGTGCACCTATTCGGAAGAGAAGAAGCTCTACATCTGCGTCAGGGAGAAGGAGCCGGCGCCATCCAAAACGCCGTCCACCGAGCCCAAGCCAGTGCCTGCCCCGGCACCCGCGGTTCCTGATAAGCCGGAGTCGTGCAGCTTCAACGCAGCGGGCCTGATCTATAGTTGCGCCAAGTCAGGAGATGGAAAGTCAGTCGTGAAGTCATATCAGTTCCTCGATGCGTCGGGCACGCCAATGGAGAAGTTCATCAAGGGCACCACTGAGGCGATTCACTACCTCCTGAAGACCGACGCCGTCGAGTCGCGAGACAACAACAGAAGCGCCACACATTCTTTCCGCGATGCGACGCTGAGTGGGTTTCTCGGTCCGAACCGGATCTGGAACGGATTCGGCAACAGCGCGGATACGACCGTGCACAAGGAAGACCTTTCGACGCGCACGTACACCGGACTTTCGGTTGACACCGTAAAGGCGGTGACGTTCGTGGACGAGCGCGCATCGCATCCGTATCCGCTCTCCGGTTCTTTCGTGAGAGTGGTCGATTACGCGGTAGTCTCGACTGGAAGGCAGCTCGAGACGACCACGGTTCACAAGCGTGCGGTAGTCACGTTCAACGGAACCGCGGATGTGCCGATATCACTCGGAGATTACAGCTGCATTCTCCACCTAAATACTCACAAGGTGGATGGCTGTAAGTAGGCGAAGTCAGTGAAATGAGACGGGGTGCAGCAGATTTCGGCTGCACCCCGTTTCTTTTGCGACTTGATGACGATGCGACGACCAATGTTGTGAAGGTGCGTATACGGTATTGTCGCAAATTCGGCCCACCGCTAGCTTGGCATCGACAACCCCCTGGGCTCTCAGCGCTGGTCTCGACCGTCCGCTGCCAGCGTCCGCGGGTTTCGAGAGGCGCAAAATGAAAGCTTGGCACGTGCCCGCTC